>CAYUPT010000632.1:0-2725 GCA_964446725.1 uncultured Bradymonadales bacterium
ACTGGAAGCGGGATTCCAGCCGTGAGGATCGCAACCACCATGATGAAGATCGCACCGAACGCGATCGAGAAGTTGATGTACAGCGTTCGTCGCGTCTCACGACTGAGCGCGAACGCGTACGGGAGCCGGTCGAGCTTGTCGGACATCAGGACGATATCGGCGGTTTCGAGCGCCACGTCGGTACCGGCACCACCCATTCCGATGCTGATATCCGCCGTTGCGAGTGCGGGGGCGTCGTTGACGCCGTCACCAACCATCGCGACGGCTTTGTAACGCTCCTGGAGCTGCTGTATGTGCTCGACTTTCTCCTCGGGGAGTAACTCCGCATACACCTCGTCGATCCCGAGTTCGTCCGCGATGTACTGAGCGACTCGTTCGTTATCGCCGGTGAGCATGACGACCCGTTCGACCCCCTGTTCGCGGAGTCGCTGGATCATGTCGGCTGCGTCGGCGCGAATCGTGTCGGTGAACGCGAGCCAACCGAGTACCCGTAGCCCATCCTGGGTTTCACTAACCACGAGGACGCTCGTCTTGCCGTCCGCCTCGAGGTCACGGATGGCGTCGAGTCCAGCTTCGAGCCCCTCGACCGAACGCCCCGCCAGCACCGTCTCGAAGTATCGCGGATTCCCGATGTGGATCGTCTGCCCCCGCACGGTCGCGTGGACGCCTTTTCCGACCACCGCCTCGAAGCCGGTCGCCACAGGTACGTCGAGCGAGCGCTCGCCAGCGGCTTCGACGGTCGCCTCCGCGAGATGGTGTTCCGAGCGGTTCTGTACCCCTGCAGCCAGCGCCAGCAGCCCGTCGTCAGTGAGCGAAGTTCCATCCACTGTCACGCCAGATCGCGCCGAGACGTCGGTCAACCGGGTGTTGCCCTCGGTTAGCGTGCCGGTCTTGTCGAACGCGATCGCCTCGACGTTTCCAGCCGTCTCGATGTGCTCGCCGCCTTTGAACAGGACGCCCTGTCGCCCGCCGGCGGAGATCGCCGAGAGAACCGCCGCCGGCGTCGAGATGATCACGGCACACGGCGACGCCGCAACCATGAGCGTCATCGCACGGTAGAACGTCGGTTCGAACGGGTGCGCTAAAAGCGTGATCGGCAGGACGATCGCGACGATCGTCATCGCGAACACGCCGAGAACGTAGGGCTGTTCGAAGCGGTCGATGAGTTGCTGGGTCGGCGCTCGCTTGCTCTGGGCCTCCTCGACCATGTGGATGAGACGCGAAATCGCCGACTCCTGTGCCTTTTTGGTGACACGGACTTCGAGACTCCCCGCCTCGTTTATGGTTCCGCTAAACACCTCGTCGCCGGGCGCTTTCGGCACGGGCACAGACTCACCGGTTAGCGAGGACTGGTCGACCGTACTCTCGCCGGCTTCGACGACGCCGTCGAGGGGGATTCGATCGCCGGGTCGAACGACGAACACGTCGTCGATCTCGACGTCTTCGACGTGAACCGTCGTTTCCTCGCCGTCTCGTAGTATCTGCGCCGACTCCGGGCGCATCTCGAACAGCGACCTGATCGCGGTTCGAGACCGGCCGATCGCGTACTCTTCGAGGACGGTCGAAAGCGAGAACAGAAACAGCAGCATCGCTCCCTCGAACGGGGCACCGATGTACAGCGCGCCCAGCGCGGCAATTATCATCAACAGGTCGATTTCGACTTCCGGAACCTGGAGGCTCTTGATGCTCTCTTTGAGGCCGTACCAGCCGCCGAACACGTACGCGACGGCGTAGTGGAACCACACGAACGACTCCGGTGCGCCGAACCACCCGCCCAGAAGACCGCCGAACATCCCGATAAACGTGAGCACGACGAAGGCGGCCTGTCTTCGGACGATCGGCTGCATCGCCGTCGCATCCGCTCTGTCGGATGCAACCGGCAACGAACCTGTCGTCGTCTCCATGTTCGGTCTTGTTGCTGGCTGTCGATAAGCGTTTGTGAGTCGTTCCGGGTTCGGGTGATGTTCGGTCCGGTGTCCCCGCGCGCCAGGTGTGCATCGGCTCGCACATCACGATGAATCGGCAATTTTCTCCCAGAACGTCTCGCCGCCCGAGCGACCCGAATAATCACAACCCCTGTCTATCGTGGCGGGTTGATAAGCGGTGGCAACCGTTAAGCGGGTGGCCCGGGTGTGTAGGTGCGTAATGTCAATGCGAGCCGTAGTGTTTCAGGAACCGGGCGAACCGATGACGGTCGAGGAAGTCGATAGACCGACGCCAGATCCTGACGGAATCGTCGTCGACACCGAAGCGTGTGGTGTCTGTCGGAGCGACTGGCACGCCTGGCAGGGCGACTGGGACTGGGTCGGCGTCATGCCCACCCCGGGACTCATCTTCGGGCACGAACCCGTCGGTACCGTCAAGGAGGTCGGCGAGGACATCCAGAACTTCAGCGTCGGCGACCGCGTCTGCGTCCCATTCAACCTCTCTGACGGCACGTGTCGGTACTGCAAACAGGGCCGGTCGAACATCTGTGAGCGAGTCGTCCCACTGGGGTTCGTCTCGTTCCAGCCAGGGGCGTTCGCCGAGGAGTTTCCCGTCCGCAACGCCGACCACAACGTCGTGAAACTCCCCGACGGTGTCGACCCAGTCGACGTCGCCGGACTCGGCTGTCGGTTTGCGACCGCCTTCCACGGGCTGGTTCACCGCGTCGACGTCACTCCCGGCGACTGGGTCGCCGTCCACGGCTGTGGCGGCGTCGGGCTCTCGGCCGTCCACATCGCCG
>CAYUPT010000633.1:0-2723 GCA_964446725.1 uncultured Bradymonadales bacterium
CTGCTGGGGCGGCGACGACTACGGCCAGAGCACCTTCCCCGGCTGGTAAGGGCACCCGACTTCGGAGAAGCGCTCCGTGCTCCCTCCGTTTCGTCGGTTTTCACCGCCCCACTACAACAGCGCGTTGAGCGTCTCGCCGATGTCGGTGTACTCAAATTCAAAGCCCGCCTCCGCCAGCCGTTTCGGCCGGGCGCGCTGACCTTTGAGCAACATCTCGTCGGCCAACTGACCCCCGACGGCCATCTTGAGCATCGGCGACGGCACCGGAAACGGCGTCGGCCGACTTAGCGCCTCGCCCATTGCCTGCGTAAATTCGCGATTGGTCACCGGATTCGGCGACGTCACATTGACCGGGCCCTCCAGATCGCTCTCCTCGATGACGAAGACCACAGCCCGCACGAGATCGCGAAGAGCCACCCAACTCATATACTGATGCCCATCGCCCAGTCGCCCGCCGACGCCCCACTTAAAGGGCGTGAGCATCTTGTCCAGTGCTCCGCCCTCGCTCGATAGCACCATGCTAAATCGGGTATTGACGACGCGCGAGACCTGGCGGGCCGCCTGGCAGGCCTCTTCCCACTTCTGGCAGACCTCGGGCAAAAATCCGTTGCCCGGCCCGTCATCCTCGTCGACCCACTCGTCGCCGCGATCTCCGTAGTAATCGATGCCCGACGCACAGACGAAGGCCTCCGGGGGCTCTGTCAGCGACGCCACGGCGCCGGCCAACAGTTCCGTCCCCTGGACGCGACTCTGCATAATCGCCGTCTTATGGGACTGACTCCACCGGCCGTCGGCGATATTTTCGCCGGCCAGATGCACCACGGCATCCGCAATCTCCAGGCGCTCGATATCGATCGATTCATCGTCGATCGACCAGTAGATCCCGTCCGCTTTTCGATCGCGCACCAGGGGGACGACCTCCCAGCCGCGACCCTCGGCAAATTGTGTCAGCGCCGTGCCAATCATGCCACTGGCACCGGAGATGACCATCGTCGGTTTGTCGTCGCTCATTACGGCTCCTCGTGGTGGTCTTCGTCATTTGCGGTGTCGACGGAGACATCTCGAAACGAAATCTGCTGATCTGATGTTCGCCAGTTGCGCTCCATGGGCAACGTCAAAGGCCCAACGTCCCGGTAATCGTCCCAGTCGACCTCGGTGGCTTCGTCGCGCCCCTGGAGCATCATCTTCCACGACGAAACGCGGTGGCTTTCGGGGTCGATGCGAACGCCGTAGCGATCGCCGGGGGTAAGCCCCACGTCCTCAAAGCTCAATTCGAGCACGTCGACCGCTCGCTGGCGGTCTTCGATGGACTCGCCTGTCGATAGCTCGACGGTAGGCGTCGGCGGAGGCCTCTTCGAGCTGCGACTCATCGGCGGCCTCGCCGTCGATCGTCGCCTCCAGCGCCTGTTGCTCATCGATATCGAGCACCACCTCCCACCGGCGATCATCGCCGTCGTCCCACTGAATCTGTGTGGTGCCGTCGGCGACATCCCAGTCGTGCTCTGCGTCGAACATCACCTCATCGCCGTCGGAGACCACGAAGCGAAACGCCAGATTGCGAACTTCCTGCCAATCCGGCCCGCCATGGGCCCGATGGACGTCGGCGGCCAGCGTCTGAGCCGGTCCCTCCGGCGCTTCGTACGCCGCCGGTCCATCGTCTTCCACCGGCTGCGACGACTGCTCCTCATCGCCGGACTCCACGGGCTCACACCCGACCAATAGCCCGCTTGTGAGGGGCACCGCCACGGCCGCCGCAACAACGGGCAATATCCAGCGTCGTCCATTCCATTTCATCGCGCCACCACTTGACCGTATAGACCTGCATTATTGACTTCACCGACCGGGGGCGAAACCTAACCCGCAGATCCGATCTTTCAACACATCACCTCGAAGACCGCGCGCTGCAGGTCGCCGATCGGTGACCGAACGGTGGCTTAAAGCTCCCGATTTTGCCTGCGCTGTTGACCCTTTTTGGCGACCGCGTTAGCCTTCGGCGCGACCCGATTTTTCCCATCTCAAGCCGTTACCACGGGCAGCGTATGAAGCCGCCGACTGCTACCGAATCGCCCCGATATATTGTCATTGAAGGCCCGATCGGCGTCGGCAAGACCACGCTGGTCAACCGCTTTGCGGAGCGCTTCGACGCCCACACCGTTCTGGAAGTCTTTGAGGAAAATCCCTTTCTGGCCGATTTTTACGACGATCAGGAAAATTACGCCTTCCAGACCGAAATTTTCTTCTTGCTCAGTCGCTACCGACAGCAGGAGGAATTTTCGCAGACCGATCTCTTCAATCGCATGTCGGTCAGCGACTACCTCTTCGTCAAATCCAGACTCTTTGCCAGTCTCACGCTCTCCGATCACGAGTTGGCGCTGTACGACCGGATGTACTCCATTCTCAAAAGCCAGGTCCCGACCCCCGATGTGGTGGTCCATCTGCAGGCCCCGCTCGACGTGTTGTTAGAGCGCATCGATCAGCGCGGCCGCTCCTACGAAGAGGACATCGAGCGCGATTATCTGGAGCGCCTTCGCCGGCTGTACCACAACTTCTTTTCGCACTACGACGAGACGCCGCTGATCGAAGTAGATACCACGAAGGCCGACTTTTCTCGCGACGACGAAGCCGTCGACGAGTTGATGGAGCAGATCCAGCACTGCCACCGAGAAGCGGTCACGCCGAGCGACACCGTCGAATTCTAGCTGACAAGGCTTCTTCACCACCGA
>CAYUPT010000634.1:0-2722 GCA_964446725.1 uncultured Bradymonadales bacterium
CCCAAATAACACCTGATCGGCATCGAATTCCCGAAGCTCGAAATGATCGGCTACAAGATTGCGCTCCTCGATACTGAGACTGGCGAAAATAGGACTCGACGCCAGGGAGTGATTGAGCATCCGCTCGAAATAAAAACTCCACAATTCCTCCCAGATCTGGGGATGACTCTCGCCGAGCTGAACGATGGCTTCGTCGCGGACGGCCATCAATTCCACGTCCGTATCGGCGACGACCCGGGCCTGGCCGCCCATTCCGGCGAGCAATCGAAATTCTCCGAACACCTCGCCGTCTCCCATCGTATCCAATTCGACGGTCCGGCCGTCGATCAGGTCTTTTTCGACCCGAACCGAGCCCTGACGGACGATGTACAGACAGCTGGCCGGATCATCGGGTCGAATAATCTCCGAACCTTCGACGCATTCCACCAATTCCATCGCATCCAATACGTCGACGAACGCCCGGCGAGGCAGCTGGCTAAACAGCGGAATCTCCGGCAACTCCGACACCCGAAATTCCCGCTTTGCCATCACTTTTGTCGACTCCAGGGAGGTGGCGCCGGACGCGAATTCCTCGGGGTCGTCCATCGCCTCCAATGCCTCGAGATCGCCGTAGCGCTCCGTGGTCTCGTCATCGAGTTCCAGGCTGTCGATATCGAAGACATCGAGTTCAAACTCCTGGCGATCCCCGTCGTGAGCCGCCGCATTGCGCAGTGCCGACTGGTCGGACGGCGACTGCACCCGCGTCACTTCGTCGCCATTGTTGCGGTTCGCGCCGCGCACCGGGGCTGCCGGCGATTCGGTGGCCCTTCGACTCGACCCACTGGAGGCCGACGCGCCAGCCGAAGGACCGGACTCGACGGGTCGAGCGATACGCACTGAATCATCGGTGGCCTCCGGAACCCGCGCATAGAGCCGGGCCAAAAACCGCTGGGTCTGCTGGTGCGACGGATCGAGTTCCAGAATCGCCTTACAGGCCGCAATCGCCTCCAGTGGCAATCCCTCGCTGGCCAGCAGCTTCGCCGCTGCACTGTACTCCTCGACGGCGTAGGCCGGACGGCCCATCTGGCGAAATAGCGCCGCGAGCCGCAGTCGGGCTTCGATATTCTCGGGCTCTTCGTTGAGCCGCTTCCGGTAAAACGCGAGATATTTTCGCAACTTCTGGGACGCCATAATGGCCACGTCGTGTCGGGCCGCATCGCTCGACGACGCTCCGTCAAGTGGCATCGCCGTTCGCGCGGCACACGTGCATATTGATTTTAATATTCAATCCAGAAGGTTACGCAGCCCATCGATACAATGTCAATCCTGTCTGCCGAGCGTCACGGTAATCCGCTCGTTGCCCGCAAGAACCAAAAAAGGCTCCGGGAAAGCCCGGAGCCTTCTGGAGCGAGGCAATGAGCGCATCAATTCTTTAACGTTGCGTCATTACCGTCGTGAAGCGCGTCTCAGATCGTCGTTTTCTTGACCGCCGAACGGAGCACCACGATGCCGCCTTTGGAGCCCGGGATGCCGCCTTTGACGAGCACAGCATCGTCGTCTTCCATCAAACCGGCGACCTCCAGATTCTGAATCGTCACCTTGCTGTCGCCGTACTGACCGGGCATCTTCATGCCTTTGAGCACGTGACCGGGGTCGGCGGACATTCCAATCGAACCACCGTGGCGGTACACGGCGCTGGTGCCGTGGGTGGCGCCAAAGCCCCCGAAGTTGTGACGGCGCATGACACCGGAAAAGCCGCGGCCCTTCGAGATTCCCGTGACGTCAATCCAGTCACCGAGTTCAAAGAGGTCGGCACCCAGTTCCTGGCCGACTTCGTAGTCGTCGAGCGCCGCTTCCGGGACGCGAATTTCGCGCAGATGCCGCCGGGGTTCCTCGATGCCGGCCTCCGTAAATACGCCGGTCTCCGGATTCGACAGCCGCCAGGTGGGCTCTTCGCCCTCTTTTTCGAGTTTCTTGACCTTGCCGAAACCCAGCTTGATTGCCGAGTATCCGTCTTTGCCGTGTTTACTCTTCTTTTGAACGACCACATTGGAGCTGACGTCGACAACGGTCACGCCGACCCGGTTGCCCTCGTCGTCAAACACCTGAGTCATTCCGACTTTTTCACCGATCAATCCTTTCATCGTAGCCTCCTTGAGAGAATAACCCCACATCGCTCATACCCCATCGGTCGGAGCATTGGAGCGAGAATCCGCGCTGGATTGCGGGGGCGAAGCAATTATTGGCTCCGGCGCGACCTCCGCACCGGCAGCCGGCACTGCCTAATGGACTGGCCGGTGCCCGTCAAGACATGGGAAGTCGGAACCGATGACCTCCCGGCCTCCAACCGAGAAAATAAAAAAAGGACGCAAGATCCAACCCCAAACCGTCGACAATATAGGTGGAAGGGATGTCGAGCGCCTGCTCAGTGAGTTCGCTCACACTCCGGGGTGACTTTTTCACCTTCAAGGGCCCGCCCCGGAGGAGCCGCGCGAAGACGAGAATCGCATACGCGCATTCTTCTGACCTTCTGAGACGGGCGGCGGCCCCTGTGTACGAGTGTTGTCGGGCGCAGTCTCCGGGTCCCAACCCATCGCTTGAGGGTGGGCGGGCTCGGAGTTGGTGCCGGGGCGCGCCGGTGCGGCGCAGCGTTCAACCGGGCGCTGCCAGATCCGTGTTCAAAGCGGATCTTCGGGTAGGCATGTTCGGGAGACACCGGGCCGGGTCTCCGGGGGCTGAAAAA
>CAYUPT010000635.1:0-2713 GCA_964446725.1 uncultured Bradymonadales bacterium
TGATCCAGCGCTTCCACCGTGAAGCCCGAGTCGTCTCCATGCTGACCCATCCCAATATCATTCGTGTCTTCGTCTTCGGCCGCACCGACAGCGGTCTGCTGTATCTGGCGATGGAATACGTCGAGGGAACCCCGCTTCGCAACGTTCTGGACCGCGGGATGCTCGACGAGATGCGGGCCATTAAAATCATGAAGCAGATGTGCAGCGCCCTGTCGGAGGCCCACGATTTCGGCATTATCCACCGCGATCTCAAGCCCGACAATGTGCTATTGACTGAATGGCGCGGCGAAGACGACTTTGCCAAAATCCTCGACTTCGGCATCGCCAAGCTCAAGCAGCCCGACAGCTCCAGAGAACAGCAAAAACTGACGAAGGCCGGCATCGTCTACGGCACTCCGGAGTATCTTTCGCCCGAACAGGCCCAGGCCCACGACCTCGACGGACGCACCGACCTGTACAGTCTTGGCTGCATGCTCTTTGAGATGATGACCGGCCAGCTTCCCTTCGACGCCCCGCAGAAAATGAAAATCCTCAAGGCCCATGTCTTCGACGAGCCTCCGGCACCGTCGTCGATCGCTCCCGATCGCGTCAGCCCGACGATGGAAAATATTATTCAAAAGGCGATGGCCAAGGACCCCGACGATCGCTTTCAGGACGGCATGGAGTTCTTTGAGGCTCTGGTCGCCAGAGAGCGGGAATTGGCCCGAGAACAGGACCTGGAAGGGCCCGGCGCCTACGTTCCCGGCATGGAGTTGACCGGCATCTACAACGCCGTCGACCTTGAAAACGCCCCTGACACCCTCGACACCAGTCAGGGCTCGGACCGATCCGGCGCCAGCAATACGCCGACGTCGGCCACCGATAACACCGAGGCGTCGTCGCATCAGACCGCGGGCTCGCCACCGACGCAGCGCGCCGATCAACCGCCGGCGACGGCCGAACAACCGACGTCGCAGCCCACCGGCGACAACAAAAACATCCGGCTTATCATTTACCTGCTCATCGCGGGAACGGGCTTGATGTTTTTCATCCTCGCCATTCTCATCGTTTACATCTACACCGTGCAGTAATTGCCACCTGTAACGGGGGACTTTACGACGTGCTGTTTCGCCTCCAGAATCTGCGTAAAAAATTCGACCGCCTGACGGCCCTCGACGGCATCAGCCTTGAGATGGACGCCGATGCCATCGGTCTCCTCGGACCCAACGGAGCCGGCAAGTCGACGCTGCTCAAGGTCCTTCTCGGTCTACTGCCGCTCAACAGCGGCAGTGCCGAAGTCCTGGGGATGCGCGTCGAGGACAACGCGCAGGCGATTCGGCGCGCCGTCGGCTATATGCCCGAAGACACCTGCTTTGTCCCCTATATGAGCGCCGTCGACTGGGTCAGCTACAACGGCCAACTGTCCGGCATGCCCCGCAAGGAGGCCTTTCGGCGGGCCCACGAAGTCCTATTTTTCGTCGGTCTCGAAGAGGCCCGCTACCGGCCGCTCGGCGACTTTTCGAAGGGCATGAAACAGCGCGCCAAGCTCGCCCAGGCCATCGTCCACGGTCCACGACTGCTATTTTTGGACGAACCGACCAGCGGACTCGATCCGCAGGGCCGCGACGAAATGCTGGAACTCGTCGAAGATATTCTGGCCCGCGACATCCACGTCGTCTTGTCGACCCATCTTTTGCCCGACGTCGAACGGGTCTGCGACAGTGTGATCATGCTCAACGAAGGTCGGTTGGTTCACTCCGGTTTAATCTCGGGGCTCCAGCAAAGCGACGGCCACATCGTCGAGGTCCAGACTCATCTCAACGATGATGACCTCCTCGACGCCTTAAACGACGAAAACTTCGAGGTCTCCACCGAAGGCGACCGCATCAAGATTCGTCTCGACGTAGACCAGTCGCTCGACGACATTCTTCGTCTGGCCGTCGAACGCGATATCCAGTTGCGCCACATCATGCCCGAACAACTGACACTGGAGACCGCCTTTTTGCAGCTTCTCGACAACTCCGACGCCTCTCGCAGCAGTGCGACGCTCGAATGATGGTCGCCTCGACGACGCTTCCGTCGTCCGGCGCCTGTTTCGATGAATTGAGGTTTTCATGGCCATTCGCGACCAATCCTACGATCGCTACGACGGTCCTCTCCGAAAGGGCTATGCCTGGGCTGTTATCGGCTGGGCCGGCTTTCGAACCTACTGGGGCTTTTGGCGCGCCAAATTAACGATTTTTGCCGTCTGGTTGGTCCCGGTGATCTTCGGGCTCCTCGTCATCGGCGAGGCCGCACTGCCCGATACCGGCGCCGGTGAGGGCTGGGTCAACGCCTTTGTGCGCATCCAATTCTTTAGCCTGGCCCTGGTATTTGTTGCTCGCGGCTGCGGGATCATTTCCGACGATTTGCGCCACCGCACCCTGCAGCTGCATTTTTCAAAACCGATCACCAAACTCGACTACGCCGCCGGAAAACTCTGTACACTGGTCCTGCTGGGAATGGTATCGGTGCTCATTCCGTCGGTTCTCGTCGCCGGGTTGCGCACGGCGATGTTTATCCAGTCCGACATCCTTGCTGATGTCGTCGTCCTTCATATGCAGGCGATGGCGCTGTTGGGACTGGTGGTCATCTTGCTGTCGTCAATCGTGATCGGACTGTCGAGTCTGACCCGGCGCTCGGTCTACTTGGTTCTGGCCCTTATCGCCATTCTCTTCGTTCCCCTCGTGGCCGA
>CAYUPT010000636.1:0-2712 GCA_964446725.1 uncultured Bradymonadales bacterium
GTAGGGCCGATCGAGGGCCAGCGCCAGAAGGGCCGGCGCATCGCCGTTAGCCAGAATCACCGCGCTAGAGATATCATCTTCCAGATCGGTGAGGCGCCTGCTTTGGCCGGACTCCACATCGAGGTGATAGACATCGTTGATGCCCCGTTGTGAGGACACGTACAGCAATTCATCACCATCGTAGGTATCTCGCATCGACCACAGCGATAGATGTTCGATGCCGCGCTCGAGTAACAGCTGCGGTTCATCGGGGTCGTCGAGCTGGAAGCGACCGATATTGGTGCGGCTGCGGTCGCCGTCGTGTTGCATGCGGACGACCACCGATCGGGCATCGTCGGCGAAGTCGACGCCCGTCCAGGTCAGTCGATCGTCGCCGCCGTCGTCGCACCACACTTCGGTATCGTCGCCGCTTTCGAAGTCCCGGATATGCAGACAGCTATTGAAGGGCTCGCCGTCGCCGTGACGCACCACATAGCCCATCAGGCGGTGGTCGTCGGAAAATCCGTAGCCGTAGGTGTAGTCGACGTCGGTGAGCGGTTCGAGTTGGCCGTCGGCGAGATTCAGGGCGTAGATATTGAAAATCTCGTCGTTTTGTTCGTCGCCCATAAAGACGAATTGGTCCAGATATTCATTGTACTGGCCGCGCCGAAAATTTCGGGTCGACCAGTCCAGATCGTTGACCTGTTCGGCGTCGGCCCAGTCGATTTCGTCACCGTCGTCAAACCGCAGCTGCTTGAGCCACTTGCCGTCGGGGGTCGTCTCAAAAAAGAGCATCAGGCCCTGCTCGAGGTCCGGCATCAGCTGGGTGTACGGAAAACCCTGGACGTAGGGGTGGAGGTCGATATCGCGGTCGCGAAATTCGACGATGTATTCACCGTCGTCGCCGGCTTCGGACGCCGCGTCGACGGTGTCGGTGTCGGCCGGCGGCTCCTGTGGGGCATCCGGTGTCGAGGCACAACCAATGGCCAGTACAGCGGCGAGCAGGCCGGTGGCGGCCGGTTTTAGACGGGAATACAAATCCATAGCTATGACTCCGGGGGAAAACGAAATGGGGCGTTGCGGTGCAGCAATGCGCACAACGAGGGTAGTGCGTGCAGATCGCGAAGATACGCCGGAGCCGCCGCTTCGAGAACACTGAGCTAAGCGGCGGCGGTCGGTCGTCAATCGTCAGGTGGTGTCGGGCCGTGTCGTCCCCCCGATGATCTCGACGAATTGAATTGATCAGTTCTCACTGATCGGCCGGCTGCTGCCGGGCTTGCCTTCGGCCAGGGTCCGCCGCGACGGGGCGCCGTGGCTCGTCGACAGCTTATTGCCGAGCTGAGGGTGATCGGTATGGGCGATGGAATTGCTGTGGCCCGGTTTCGCCTCGCTGATCGGGCGGGCGCTGCCGGGTTCGGAGGACGCCAGCGTTCGCCGGTCGTCGCGCCGATTTCCCGGCGGCACCGTCGGCGTCTGGCGCGGCTCAAAGAGCCGATCCCAGTCGTCGTCCAGGGCTGCCACAAGGCGTGTTCGCCCCGGCTTTCCGAGGGCTTCGCCGATGACCTGAAAGACGACCTGGGTACACTCCAGGCCGGCCGAAATATCGACGTCCAGTTGTTCGGCCACCGAGTGGTACAGCGTATCCAGGTCACAGCCATCGCCGCCGGCCCGGTCGACAATGCGCGATGCGATCGGGGCCGGAAGCCGCGTGGCCACCGATTCGGCCTGGGACTGGGTGAGGCAATGAGCCAGGTGGTTGACGACGTGTTCGGTCAGTGCCTGCACCCGGTTCTGGTCGTCGAGCCCGGTGCGGTGCATGACCCGCATCAAAAAGATTTCGTGCGTCATATCCGTTCCTCTTGTGGTCAGCGATCTGCGATTGAATGGCGGTCGACCTTCGGTGACCACCGATTGTCGGGAAACGCTCAAGTCCCAAAACTACGCCCGGACAAGCTAGCCACGAGTCGATTCCTGTAAAGTCCCCCCCGGTCATCACCGCCTCGCCGAACGTCAGTTGTGATGCTCGGGATGGGTCCAGTGGAGGATGTGGTTACGGGATCTCACCGGCCAATTCTCGTGCCAATTCGATCCGTTCTTCGACCAGGGTCGACGCCGGGTGATTGGGCTCCAGGCATTGATCGGCCCGTTCGGCGACGGTATCGGCCCAGCGATCGACGTGGCCGGTGGCGTCGGCGCGCAGATCCGAGAGGTGTTCGATGGAGGCGGCGGCGATGAGCGTTCGGCAGCGCTGTGCGGGCATGGGGAGTGCATCCAATTCCGATTCCACCGGTTCGGCGGCGATGGCCTCATCGCTTCCGACGGTGATGCGGAGGGTCTGGTAGGTTTCGTCGCCGGCGCTTCGCAGGTGAAGCCGGTCGAATAATTCGATGGCATCGGAGCCGGGAATCATTCGCGCCAGTCCTTGAACGGCCCCCAGGTCGAGCGAGACTTCGGCATTGCCGATATCGCGCGTGGCGTCGGAGTCACCGACCACGTCCTGCAGCTCAGCGCCCAGCGCTACATGGACTTCCAGAAGCCCGTCGTCGCGCCCGAAGAGTTCGGCATCGAAATTTCCGTGAAGGGCGTTGTCCGCCATGCCGAGCAGTTGTTCGATGGCCATGCGGTGTTCGGCGGTATCCGTAAAGACCGCCACCAGGGCGCCGCCGAAGGGAAGTGCGGTCACACCCTCGGGCTGAAAGGTCTGAATTGCCAGTGCGCGGGGCATGGGTAGCA
>CAYUPT010000637.1:0-289 GCA_964446725.1 uncultured Bradymonadales bacterium
CGAATTGATGGAGCATGACCGCGCAGTCGTCGCCGTCGACGATCTCGCGGGCCTTTGCGACGGCGCCCTCCATTCCCTTGGCGCCGGGCGTCAGCACCAACTCCGCGCCCAGCGCCTTAAATAGCGTGCGGCGCTCATAACTCATCATATCGGGCATCGTCAGAACCAGATCGTAGCCCTTCGACGCCGCCACGTACGCCAGTGCAATGCCCGTATTGCCACTGGTGGGCTCGACGATCACCGAGTCATCCTCCAGCACTCCGCGGCGCTCGGCATCGGCGATCATATT
>CAYUPT010000637.1:299-2704 GCA_964446725.1 uncultured Bradymonadales bacterium
CCGGTCTTTGACACTGGACAGCGGATTGAAAAACTCCGCCTTGCCCACCACCTCTGCGCCGCCACCGACAAAATCGGGGGACAGGCGAATCAGCGGTGTATCTCCCACCAGCTCGACGATGCTATCGTGGATGGTCATCGGTTATCCTACCTGTTGTTGGTCCCCGCCGGGCAATGTATAGCCGTCGAGGCACTGCAGTATTTCGAGAGCGGCGACGTAGCGTCGAAACGGCGGCATAATATAGGCGCCGACGACGCGGTCCTGGATCCGTTCCAGTGTCTCCTGAGCAATTCGGACGCCCTCTTTTCGGGCCTCCGGGCCGCTTCCGACCTTTTTCATTCGCTTGCGAATCTCATCGGGCACACTCATGCCCGGCACTTCGTTATGCAGAAACTCGGCGTTGCGATCGCTGGCCAGTGGAAGCAATCCGACGAGCACCGGCAAATCCAGGTCTTCGGTATCGGTCAAAAACCGATCGAGAACCGCCGGATCGTAGACCGGCTGGGTCATGATAAATCGAGCGCCGGCATCCTTCTTTTTTTCGAGGCGCCGCAATTCGCGGTCGTAATCGGTGGCCGCCGGCTCGGCGCCGGTGGCGCAATAAAAGGACGTCGCCTGACCAACATCTTTTCCCGCCGGATCAATTCCGACGTTGAAATTTTTGATCATCCGCAACATCCCGATGCTATCCAGATCAAAGACCGCCGTCGCGTGCGGATAGTCGCCGACCTTCGGTGGATCACCGGTAATGACGACCAGGTTATTCAGGCCCAATGCCTCCAGTCCCAGTATATCGGATTGAAGTCCCAAAAGATTGCGGTCCCGCCCGCACAGATGGAGGATGACTTCGATCCCAACCTCTTCTTTGACGATCTGGGCCATCGCCCAGTTGGCCATGCGCACCGAGGCCCGGGGCCCATCGGCGATATTGATGACATCGACCCCGCCGTCGGTCAGCATTCGCGCCGCATCGACGCCCTTTTGAGGATACAGCTCCGAGGGCGGATTGACCTCGACGCTGACCACAAAGTCGTCTCGGCCGTCGACGGAGCCCCCGGCCTTGACGCGCTCTTCGTAGACCCGCTCGATTTTCTCGGCGAGTTGTGTCGGGCGATCCGGTGGCGTTCGCTCGTTGACATCGACATCGTCGCTCTCCGGCGCCAGGTCGATGTCGACGGACTCCTCGCCGATGCGCCCACCGCCAAACATGCGCGCCGCGGCGGCGATGCGCTCCACGTGTTCGGGTCCCGTCCCACAACAGCCGCCGACGAGTCGGACTCCCGCTTCAAAAAATCGCCGGGCGTAGACCCCGAAGTACTCCGGCGTCGCCATATAGACGAGGCGTTCATCGACTTTTTGGGGATATCCGGCATTGGGCTGCGCAATGACGGGAACGCCCACGTCGAGCATCTCCGTGACCACATCGTACAACACATGGGGGCCTTCCATGCAGTTGGCCCCCAGAATATCAGCTCCCCAGTCGCGCAACAGCATCGCCACCCGTTCCGGCGACGCTCCGTCGGCCGTGACCCGGTCGGAATCGAAGGCCATCTGAGCGATGACCGGCAAATCGCAGACTTCGCGGGCCACTTCCAGCGCGATTTCGATTTCAGCCATCTGGCGAAAGGTCTCGAGCACCAGTACATCGACGCCCTCTTCGGCGAGCACCGCGATCTGGGCGCGCAACGCATCCCGGATCTCCGCCAATTCCTGCCGGGTCAACATCGTCGGTGTCTCGCCGGTCGGGCCCACCGATCCGGCGACAAAGGCCTGGTCGTCGGCGACATCCCGGGCCAACTGGACGCCGGCGGCGACGATCTCATCGGCCTCCTCTGCGAGTCCATGGCGCTTGAGCTTGATGCGATTCGACGAAAAGGTATTGGTCGTGATCACCTCCGCCCCGGCATCCAGATATTCGCCGTGGACCGAGCGCACCAGATCCGGTTTACTCAGATTGGCGTGATCAAAGGATTTATTGACGTAGATGCCCCGCTCGTACAGGCGCGTGCCGACGCCTCCGTCAAAGACGATCGGTCCCGACTGTACGGCGTCCATAAAAGAGGTCTTCATCGTCGATTGACTCGTCATGTAGGGCTGGGTTACCGACGAACTGCGGGTCGAACGCTGGGCAGTATAGACCAGCCCCGATTTGACACAAATGCCGACATCCTCCGCCCCTTCAGGCCTTTCACCCCCCGCCTACTCTGGCCCCCCGAGTCCCCCATGAATGTCGAACTCGTCAAAGAATTTCGCTTCGAAGCCGCCCACCACCTGCCGAACGTGCCGCAAGACCACAAATGCCGGCGGTTGCACGGCCATTCCTATCGGATCACCATCACCGTCAAAGGCGATATCGACCCCGAGATGGGCTGGTTGATCGACTACGGCGATATCAAAGAACTCGT
>CAYUPT010000638.1:0-2698 GCA_964446725.1 uncultured Bradymonadales bacterium
CATCGCCGGCTGTGGCTGTGGAAATGGAGGATGAGCAACCAACACCTGCGGGGTCGGGTGACGAGGTGCAGTCCGTCGATGAGGACGCCGGCGATGACATCGGTATCGAAGCGGGCCTCGACGCCGACGAGGCGCCGGTTGTCGGTGAGTTTCTGGGCCGCGGGCTTGCGCGGGGCGTTCAGCAGCAATTGGAGTCGGACCAACGGCGACTGACGCTGATGCTGACCGGCAATATCAACGGCAACTTCGCCCGCGTCGACTGCCGACAGCAGCAACAGCAGGAATTGTACTGGGCGCGTCAGGCCGGCTACTTCGATGTGCTCGATCGGTTTGCGGAGTCGACGGAGTTGTCGGCGCCGGTGGCGCTCAATGTCGGCAATTCGCCATTTCCCGGAGCTCTGGGGCGCTATTTGACGACCGGCAACCCCGCCGGCGTCGGTCGCCTGGCGGAGCTTATCGACGAGATTCCGCTGGCGGCTCACGGCGTCGGAAATCGCGAATTCGCACTGCCGCGCCAGCAACTCGCCGATTTTTCCCAGGCGTTGGGCGCCCGGGATATCTCGGTGCAGGCCGCCAACCTGGAATGCGAGGCCTACGGCGGCGCAGAAGCGATCTGCGAGTCGATGGTCAGCGCCGAAGACGAACGGCCCTTTCGGGTCGTCGAGCGCGACGGCGTCGACATTGCGATCACCACCGTGCTCGACAAAGAGCGCCTGGAGGGACTTTCTCGCTTCCAGTACGAGGGCGTCCAGATCGAGGATCCCGTCGACGCCCTCCCGCCGGTGGTCGAGCAGATGCGCGACGCCGCAGATCTGGTCGTCGTCCAGTATCAAGTCTCGAATCGCGTCGGTTCCCAGCGTTCTTACCAGTTGGCCAGCGAGGTTTCGGGCATCGACCTGGTGGTCGCCAGCAATCTCATCGATTCCGAAAGCGAGAGCGGTCAATTCGACCCCGATGAACCGACCGGCGGGGGCCGGATGGCGATCATCGAGGCGTCGGCGACAGGGACTCCGATTGTCTCCGCCAATAGCGGCGAATACGGAGCGATCCACGTCGAACTCGACACGGTCGCCGGATCGGACGGCGAACCCTGGACGATTCGGCGCGCCATACCGCGGCGGGTTCGACTCGACGAGGCGCCGGAGCACGAGCCGACGCGTCAACTGCTGGAGTCGGCGGTCGACGATTTTTGCCGCGACTGGGGCGATCCGATCGGCGACCACGCCCGGCTGGTCCGCGACTTCGAGATGGCAGACCTCCAGGAGTTAATTCTCAATGTCATGCGCTTTTCGACGCGCACCGAAGTGGCGCTGAGCAATCGCGGCTCCTTTCGCAACCAGCGCCAATTCCCGCTGACCGATCAGTTGACCGTCGCCGATATCCGCACGGCGCTTCCCTTTGAGAATCGGCTGGTCACCGTCGACGTCTCCGGTGCGGTACTCCAGGGACTGCGCTCCCGGCTCGGCGACGATGTCATCGGCACCGGGATCGAGGTGCGCAACGGCCAGGTGCGGATCAACGGCCGGGCCGTCAATGCCGATCGCACCTACCGGATCGCCATCAACGACTTTCTGGCCGAAGGCGGCGACGGGGTCTTTTCGGCCGGCGATCTCGACAATCCCCGCTATCACCATCCGACATGGTCCGACGAACCACCGCCGATCGGCGATGTGGTCATTCGCTTTGTGGAAGACGGCGAACACCGACGCCGGGGTCAGCCCCCCGATGCCGTATCGCCGGGCGACAGCTTTCCGGATTTGCACGATAAGTTTCTGTGGTCGCTGCTCGGGTCGCTCAACACCTCGTATAACCAGGTCACCGTCGAAAACCCAGGCGACGGCTACGACCAGAATCAACTGGACGTCCAGTCCACCGACCAGATCAACCTCGAGGGACGTCTGGCGGCCAATGCCGACACCCGCTTTCACGGATGGGATAATAGTCTCGATCTTCAGTATGCGGCGGCCCGGATCAGCGAAGCGGAGGCCAATGGCTTCGAGGAGACACGGGACCGCGTTCGACTGCGAAGCCGGTATCGCTACAAGCGGCTTCGCGCCACCCAACAGGGGCGGTGGTATGTACCGGACCCGGTGGTGGAGGGCCAGGCGGAGTCGGAGTTTACCAGCCCCGAGGATCGAGACTGGCATCGTTTGAATCTGCGTGGCATCGCCGGTGCGTCATTTCAGCTCTTCGAGCCGCTGGATGTTCAACTCGGTTTTAACGTCAGCCAGGATATTCTCGAACCCGACGGCGAGCCGACCTGGGGGATCAACGCCAGTTATACGCTGGCCCGTGTCAGTCCGCTGCGCATTCTGGACCGCCCGATCCGCGTCCAGAGCGAGGTCGAGTATTTTTACAACGATATTGGCCGCCAGAATATCCAGGAGGCGCGAAGTTCCAATCGGGTCTTCTTTGCGATCTTCGGGGAGTTTTTCTTTACCACCACGTTTAACGCGTTTTTGTACCGCGATGACACGGTCGGCGAGTTCGGGACGAATACGGAGTTGACGGTTGGCGTCAATTACGAGTGGGAACGCGCCGTCCAGAATTTCTGAGTTGAACCGCAAAGAGGTCAAAAGCGGGTTGAACCGCAAAGGGGCAAAAGAGGCAAAGGGGGGACTGTTGCCGCGCGTCATAAGGCGTGAGAACCGTGAGACCACCGGCACATGCCAAAAGGCGTCAAAACCACCGCCGAAAA
>CAYUPT010000639.1:0-2697 GCA_964446725.1 uncultured Bradymonadales bacterium
GCATCTCCGAGCGCAACCGCAAACGGGCCGCGCTGTGGACGGCGGGAAGTTCGCTTGTCGTCGGAATCACCGGGGCCACATTATTGACCATCTCCTCGCAGGAGCGCTCTGCGGCACAACAACTCGAAGACGGTGATTTCGATGATCTCTCCGATTACGACGAGCGGCGCCGGGCCCATCTGGACAGAGCGCGGAGTACCCGGCTGTGGGGCACGGCGGGAACGGCGGTGGGAGTGACGGGACTGTTATTCGGGACCATCCTGTACATGACCGCATCATCGGTCTCCGATATCGACGACGCCTCCTCGCAGGCTCGTCGGTGGAGCCCGGAGCCGACCGTCGGAGTCGGACAATTCGGTGTCCAATTTCACTTTTAATCGCCTTCCGCTGTCCCCCACCCGCCTCCGCCCGGGGTCTCGATAACGAGCGCGTCGCCGGCGTCGACATCCACCGATTCCTTCGCGTCGAGTTCGCGACTCGTCCCATCGGCGTCGATCAGTCGATTGCGCCCGGGAGTGCCGCTTTTGCCTCCGGCCAATCCGTAGGGTCCGATGGCTCGACGCTCGGTCATCACCCCGATGGTCGCCTCGGCATCGAAGCGATACCGCCGACAGACCCCGTCGCCTCCCCGATAACGCCCCGTTCCTCCCGAGCCGCGACGGATACCGTAGTGCTCGATCCGAAACGGATAGGCGTGTTCCAGGGCCTCGACCGGCGTATTGAGTGTATTCGTCATGTGGGTATGCACTGCCGGCACTCCATCGTAGCCCGGCCCGGCTCCGCTGCCCCCGGCGATCGTCTCGTAGTAGGCGAAGTCACGGCCGCCGTGGCGCGGGTCGCGACCACCGATGGTCAGATTATTCATCGAGCCGCACGACGCCGCCGGGATCCGGTCTGGCATCGCCCCGGCGAGCGCTCCGAAGACGACGTCGGTGATCCGCTGACTGGTCTCCACATTCCCCAGTGCCACCGGCGCCGGTGGCCGAGCGTCGACGACGCTTCCATTCCGGGTCCGAACGTCGATTCGGCGCATGTAGCCGCCGTTAGAAGGCAGCGTCTCGTCGGCAAGACAACGGAATACGTACAGCGTCGCCGACACCGTTACCGCCCGAGGGACATTGACCGGCCCCGCGACCTGATCTGCACTGTCGGAGAAATCAACGACCGCTCGTCCATCATCGATGGTCACGTCGACGGCAATCGAAATTGGACCGGAGTCGAATCCATCGCCCTCCAGTTGGTCCTCGAACGACCAGCTTCCAGCGGGGATCTCGCTGAGGACCTGGTCCATAAAGCGCTCACTGTGGTCCTGAAGCGCCGATGCGGCCCCTGTGAGCGACCGGTCCCTGCGCTGGAGTTCTTCGGTGATCCGCGCAATCCCGCGTCGATTGGCGGCGATCTGCGCGTGGAGATCGCCGCGGCGCTCCTCGGGAGTACGGCTCGCACCGGCGATTCGGTCCTCCAATTCCTCGCTCCAACGCGTCGGTGGAATGCGAATGCCCTCGTCGTCGATCGAACGCGTCAGCCCGAGACTGCCCGGAGTCTCGCCTCCGACATCGGCGTGGTGTGCCCGGTTGGCCACATAAAAAATCGGTTCGTCGCCATCGCCAAATACCGGCGAAACCACAGTGATATCCGGCAGATGGGTTCCACCGGCATAGGGGTCGTTCAACACCACATGATCGCCGCAGTTCATCGAAAACGCGTCGCGCGCGGCGGCGACACTCATCGGCGTCGAGCCCAGATGGACCGGGATATGCGCTGCCTGAGCGACCATCTCTCCGGTGGCATCGAAGATGGCGCACGAAAAATCGCGGCGCTCTTTAATATTCGGAGAAAACGACGAGCGCATCAGCACCACGCCCATCTCCTCGGCAATCGATGCGAAGAGATTGCGATATACTTCCAACTCGATGGGATTCATGGTCTATCTCCGCTGAACCAAGAGATGTCCCGAACGGACTTCAGCAGCCCATCCGTCCAGAACGATGGTGGTCCCACTGTACTCCGTGATGATCGCCGGCCCCACCAGCTTTTGACCTTCCACAAGCTGGCTTCGCTCCACGACGCGCACATCTCGTGCGCCGTCGCCGAGGTCGGCCGTCACGATCTGCTCGTCCCGGCCTCCGTCGTCGCCACGATGGGGATCGCCGGTCTCCACAGACGGGAAATCCGGGGTTGAACGCCGGGCCTCCAGCCGCAGGTCGACTAATTCGACTTCCCGCCCTTCCGCACAGTATCCGTACAACCGGTGGTGTTCTCGCTCGAAGGCCTCCGTCGGATCCGACCACTGCTCGTTGTCGGCACTCCAGTCGACGTCGACGACAATCGAAAAACTCTGGCCCTTGTAGCGCAGTGACGCCGTCCAGTGGCATTGCAGGCCTTCGTCGCCCATTCGATTTTGCGCCCGGCCCTCCAGATCGCTGAGGACGCCCTGTAACCAGGACTGGTCGGCCCCCCGAAGACAGCGAGCGAGAGGCCTCAATACGGTCTTCGAATACAGGCGCCTCGCATCGGCGCGAAGCATCCCGACAGCCGACAGAAGTCCCGGGTGTCGGGGCACCAAAACCCGCGACATATCCAGTGACTCCGCCACTCGGCATGCGTGTAGGCCGCCGGCTCCGCCGAACGAAACCAGTGTATAATCTCTCGGGTCGTGACCGCGCTCCAGGGAGATGACCTTGATGGCCCGCGCCA
>CAYUPT010000640.1:0-2687 GCA_964446725.1 uncultured Bradymonadales bacterium
TGGGCTACAATCGCTCCGCCAATCCGATCTTATTTCTCGACAAATTTGCGGAAAATACGATCAGCTTCCCGTCCAACGGCCTCAAGTGCACCACCGAGATCTTCGGGATGCTCGAAGACGTCAATTTCGCGACGCCGGAGCGCGAAGATAAGATGCATTGATGGCCGGCGAGGGCGCTGGTGCGCCTCCGGCCTCGGCTGCTTAACGCCTGGTACGCGTGGTGCGCTTGGTGCGCCGGGTGCGCCTCCGGCCTCGGTGGCTTGACGCCTGGTGCGCCTGGTGCGCCTCCGGCCTCGGTGGCTTGACGCCTGGTGCGCCTCCGGCCTCGGTGGCTTGACGCCCGCGGCGTCAATATCTTTTCCTCTCCTGACACTCACTCCACCCACAGCCCTTCAAAGACATCGCCTTCGGGAAACTCCTGGAGCGTGGGGTAATCCGATGCCGGCGGCGCCGATTCAACACTGCCGATCTTCCAACCGGCATCGTCTGCCGCCTCTCGCAGCAATGTCTCGAGCTCCAATTCCGGCCGGCGCCGCGGCCGGCAACACAACAGAGCTCCGTCCTGCGACAGCCCCTCAAAGCACAACTTCAACAGCCGATCCGACGTTCGGGGCACCGGCGAATCGACGACATCTCCGCCGTACAGAATCGACAAGTCGACGATAATACCGTCGAAGTCGCGTCCCGCCTCGTCGAGAAATGCGAAAGCATCGCCGTCGATCATCTCACAGCGCCCGGAGGGCAATCCATTGAGCTCCAACGCCTCGTCGAGTACCGAAAAATAGGGCCCTCCATCGGCGACATTGGTCGTCGTCACCCCGGCCTTTGCCAGCGCGACACTGAATCCGGCGGTGTGGCCGCGAATATCGAGCCACTGGTCACCGGATTCAGCGCGCTCGACAGCGCGGCGCCGGTTGTCCCGTTGCTCGGGGCGAAACGCCCGCCCCGGTCCCTCCATAATATCGACGGGATAGGCCAGACCGGCATCGCGCACGATCTGCTCGTTGCGCCCCGCCGCACCACTGCCCTGGTGGACGACCCGTGTGCGCTGGTCGCCGTCGCCGCCGTCGACGACATGCTCCACTTCGATGATCGGCGCCTCGATATCGCGCCGCTGCAACAATTCGTAGATATCGCCGCGATAACCCCGGCCGCAGCGGCCGACAGTCCCCACGCGCCACACCGAGCCGATGCGGTCGACGACAATTCCCGGAATCCCGTCGGCCTCGCCGTGGACGACGCGAAACACATCGGTGCTGCCCAGATCTCCAAAATTCTGTCGGCGACTGCCGATGGCCTCGTCGAGTCGAATTTCGAGTTCGTCGCTGAAATGACGGGCCTCCGACTCGTCGACACTCCACAGCCTGGCCCCGATGGGACCGGTTCCGTCGATGACGGCGTACCACCCGCTCGGGCCCGACGGCGCCACCAATTCCACGGGGTCGCCGGGGGCAAACGAATCGAGTCTCTCATCCAATGCCTCGCGACGAATCCAGGGATGGCCGCCCTCCTCGAGCCGGTTCAGTCCGTGGGCCAAAATATCGAGATTCTTGAGGCGCCGCATGCCCGAGCCCCTATCGCCGCCATCCGATTCGAGCGCCGGTTCTGGCTGTACCGGCGCCAGCACATCCTCATCGGGCCACCAGTCCCGCGGCGCCGACCAGCTGTGGCCGAAATCGTCGTGTCCGTACAGCGCCTGCAGGCGCAGCCGGATATCCCCGCCGACCAGATATCCCCCATTGGCCCCGTCGCCCAGCGCCGGATACCCGGCGGCGGCCATGACCTCCAGAATATCCGTGTACAGCGAGGCCCTCGTCATATCGCCGTCGTTCCACTCCGGCGTCAGATGCAACTCCGCGAGCCGCCCCTCGGTCCGCGAGGTGGCAAAGCGAAGCGCTCCAAGTTCGGTATCCCATCGGCCCTGCGTATCATCGGGCCGCAGCGTCAGCGCCACCCAGTTGGTCTTGATATCGCCGGCAACCAGGGCGTCGAATAATGCGTCGGCGACCTCGACGGTCTCGCCGATAAGCCAGGGTCCACCGCTCTGGGCGGGAACCTCCCACACCGGCGCCACACCGTCGCGGTCAATCCCCAGTGCGTCAGCCATAAATCGAACTGGATCGGTGGGATCGTCGCCTCGAACTCGTCCCGGAATCCCGGTCGGTTTGTCGACCACAACCCATTGGTCGCCGCGCAACAGCGAATCGACATCCGGGACGCCGTAGACCTCGTTGCCCGACTCCGAGACCTCCACGCTGACCACCGTCTCCGGTGCCAGCGGATTGTCGGGCCGGGTGACGATGATGCCGTCGGCCTTGACGTCACCGCTGTCAAAAAGCGCCTGAATCTGGGTCTTGGTGCCCTCCGGCCAGGCCCGTGCGACGTACTGAAACGCCGACGTCTTCTGGCTGTCGCCCTCTCTGGGAATCCGAAACGTTCGCTGCATAGCCTCTCCCGATAACACCTGCCAAGTTACACCGCCTCCCCGGCGTCGATTTCCTCGCCCCCGTGGTTAGTTCCAGTGGGCCCGAAAGTCCAACGGTCAACGCGTCGATGTCAGATTTATATGGAGACGACTTCCTCCTCCGCTCGCGGCACCCATCCGGGCATCAGGGAGCCACACTGTTCCGAAACACCACAACGCTCCTCCCCAGAGCATGACTCGCTTCTGCGAGTCTGCGGCTCGA
>CAYUPT010000641.1:0-2675 GCA_964446725.1 uncultured Bradymonadales bacterium
CGCGCTCCAGGAGCGTGATCTGGAGACGTGTGCGATTGAGCTCGTCGGCGATATCGACGACCCGCTGGTATGGAATGGGGCTGGCCCGACCCTCTTCGGCGCCATCCGTGGCCTGTTGGAGGTAAGCGTCGATGCTGCGGCGGGCCTCGGGGCTGCGGTCGGCTCTAAGTTGGTAGCGGATCAATTCCAGTAGCACTTCGTCTCGCCGTGCGGGAGTCCCGATGTCGGCGGGCAGTTGCTGAAGGGTATCGGCGGCGACGTCGTTGAGGTTGTGGCGTCCGGCGCTGTCGGCGACGTCGAGGTGGCGCTGGATGAGCTCGTCATCGTCGACGTCGGCGTCCAGGGAGTGTTGCCAGGCCCGCAGGGCGTCGTCGGGCATATCGAGGCGCGCGTAGATGGCCCCCAGCTCGAGGGCCTCGCTTCGGAGATGGCGAGGATCGTCGTCGAGGGCGTCCTCCAGTAAGTCGACGGCGTCCAGATAGTCACCGTTTCGGCGAAGTTCGACGGCCAGTGTGCGTCGGGCGGAGGCGATATCGGCGGGAGTCGCATCGGGATGGTCGGGAGCGACATCGGCCAACCAGTTGATGACCCGCCAGCGAGCGCGGTGATCTCCCCGGGTCGCTGCGTGGAGAACGGCGTCTTCCAGGACCGCCTCAAAATCATCGTCATCGACACTGCTCAAATCGGCCTGTCGGGCTCGATGATAGGCCTCGGCGGCGTCGACGGGGTTTTGTAGAGCGCGGTGGATGTCGCCGAGCACCCGTGGGTTGCGCACCGGAAATGCGTCGGACTCGGCGGCCTGTTCGGCGTGATCCAATGCCTGGCGATGGGCGCCTTGCGCAGCCAGTGACTCGGCCATCAATTGGTGGCCCCAGGGACTGTCGGGGTGAGCTTCTAATTCGTCCTGGGCAATCGATTCGGCGCGTTCGTAGTCTTCGGCCGAGAGCGCTTCGATGCCCTCCGGCATGCCATGAGCACATCCCGTCAGCACCACGGCGAGCCATACCATCACAGCAATAATGGGGCGCCATCGAGTCTTCACTGAGATCCGTATTGAATCGCGTTCCATTCGTAATTCTCGCTGCAGGTCGGTTGACGCTGATGGTCGGCCGCCAAGATAAGGGATCGGTGGTCTGGAGCCCACCGGTGGAGTCCACCGAGTTGGAGCCGAACGTCGGCGATCTTCGGCTTTACAACCCGGACGCCTGTGCTAATGATAACGCCTCGAAGGTCGATTTTGAGTCCCTGACAATCCAGAAAAATAACAGAAGGTAGGCGAACGTGGCTTCCAACAACGAGCAGATGTCGTACGACGGATTGACCATCGAGCGCGGCAAGCGCCACACCAAGATCGTCGATGAAGACGGGGAAGTGGTCTTCAAGACCACCAGTCTCAAGGACGCGCGCCAGTATCTCGAACTGCTCGAAGAGCGAGATCGCTACGAGAAATTGCTCGACTCCCGCGGAATTGCGCCGCACCGAATATACCTGTTGGCCGCCGACGAAGAAAAGCGCGGACGGGCCGTCAAGGAGGGGCTTGCGGCCCACGAAGTGGTGATCATGGCCAAGACCGACCACAACGCGCTGGTAATTCGGCATCTCGACGACGGAAAAGAAGAGATCGTCGATCCCGAAGAGTTGGAGCCCATCGAAGGCGGGTCCTATCTGCGGGCTTCGGACGTTCAGGACGAGGTGCTGCACGTGCTGATGCGTTTTGACCCGGGCCACGAAGACAAGCCGGCGCATGTGGCACTGTTTCGAGACGAAGAGATGGCCGAGGAGATCGGTGAATTCTGGTGGGAGGAGATCGAAGACCTTCCGCCCGAGGAGTACGAGGCCAGCTCCGAGCACTCCAATGAAGAAGAGCGCTCCGACATCATCTACACCGCCGAGATCGTCGTCGAGGACTGATCGACAGTACGCAGCGACATAGATGAAGACACAACAAAAGGCCCCGGCGATGCGAATCGCCGGGGCCTTTTGTTGTGGGTCGTTGTGCGTCGCCCGATCAGTCTTCGAGTTCCGCCATTTCGCCGGCGATTTCGGGGTTGGCGCCCTCGGTCAAGAAGCCCGCGTTTTTCCAGGCGTTGATGCCGCCGTCGAAGTCGGCAACGCGGCGAAAGCGCAGCTCTTCGAGCAGCGTTGCAGCGTCGTTGGACGTCGAATCGTCGTGGTCTTCGCCGTAGACGACGATGCGCTGGTTGGTGCTCAGATCGGCCTTGGCGCGCTGTCGAAGCTGGGCCAGGGGGATATTGAGCGCTCCCGGGATGTGTTCTTTGTCGAAGGCATCGTCGCCGCGGGCGTCGATGAGAACAAAGTCTTCGTCGTCTTCGGTGCGTTGATGTAGCTCGGTGCTGGACATCAAACGTGCCATGAAATTTTCCTTTTGGTGTAGACCGACTGGACCCTTGGTGTCCCATGACAATTTCTCGCGGCGCGGGGTCAAAGCCGGCAGATTCGGGACATCATCGCCGTATTGTCGGGGCGATGGAGCCGCGAGTGATAGGAGTTTCAGCCATGTCATACAACGGGGACCGGTTCAATGGCAACAGCGACTTCACTTGGCTCCGATAACCCCCATCCTGGCTCCGGAGGCGATGGATGTATGGGTCGCTTTGCTCCCGGCTGCCGATACGGCGCGACCGAAGGGAGCGACGTACACTCACCGCCCCGGG
>CAYUPT010000642.1:0-2673 GCA_964446725.1 uncultured Bradymonadales bacterium
ATTCCGGCGTCTCGATGCTGGTTTTGTCTCGTCACGGTGTCTTGTGAATCATTGAGGGTTAGTCGGTTTGAGGAGCGAGTTTTACAAGTGAAAACCAGAAGTTATCGAGTTGCTGAACAATTTCGACCAGATCCGGGAAATCAACGGGCTTGGTGATGTACGCGTTGGCATGGCGGTCGTAGGACGTGACGATATCTTCTTCGGCTTCCGAACTCGTCAGTACAACGACAGGGATTCGTCGAAGGCTCGGTTCGTCTTTAATATCGCGAAGTACGTCGAGACCATTGCCATCGGGTAGTTGAATATCCAGCAAGATCAGGTCGATGTCGACGGCATCCGAAAAGTCACCGGTTTTCGATAAAAATTGTTTGGCTTCATCGACGCGATTGACGACATACAACTCGTTTTTTAGCCGCGCTTTCTCGAAGGCCTTTCGGGTCAGGCGAATATCGCCGGGGTTATCCTCGACGAGCAAAATATCGACGGAACGAGCGGTTTGCTGGTTGGAACTCACATCGTACTCCTATCACTGATCGTAACGTGAAAGGTCGATCCGGCACCGGGCGTCGAGTCGACCCAGATCTCACCGCCGTGTTCTTCGACAATCGCCTTACAGATGGCGAGGCCGATACCGGAGTTTTCATGGCGCGACTGGTCGGGGCCGGATACAAATATATCAAAAATCCGCTTCTGTTGTCTCTCCGGGATGCCGCGTCCGGAATCGGAGACCGAAAAATGCAAGTAGTTTCCCTCTCTCTGGCACATCACCTCCACAGTGGGGTCCCCGTCGGAGTACTTGACGGCGTTGGTCAATAGGTTGGTGAAGAGCCGATGCATTTGCTCACGGCGAGCCGGGATGACGGGAAGTGGGTCGTTGAGCTCGATGGTGATATCGAGGTCATCATAATTCTTGGTGATTTGATCGCGGACCTCTCGGAGTACGGCGCCGGTATCGACGTCGGCAAAGGGAGCTTCGCTGGACCACATCCGCGAATACTCGAGCAAGCCGTCGATCAATGACTTCATACGTCGGGCGCCATTGACGGCGAATTCGATATATTCTCGGGCATCGTCGTCGAGCTTATCGGCGTACTCGTCTTCCAGTAGATCCAGAAACCCGGTGACCATCCGAAGCGGTTCCTGCAGGTCGTGAGATGCGACGTAGGCGAATTGTTCGAGCTGTTGATTGGAGCGTTTTAACTCGCGCCGCTGTGTTGCGGCGAGTCTTCGGGCTCGCCGGGCCTCCACGAGATCGCGTGCCGTCTTCGCGAGGTTGTCGACATTTTCCTTATCGGAGTCGTCGAATTGACGATGGTGCTCGTCGAGCAAAACAAGGAGGCCCACCTGCTGTTGTTGATTGTCGAGCAGGGGGGCGACGACTGCGAAATCGAGCGGTTCATCGTCACCCGACCAGGCCTGGGCGCCATCAACATCGGGAAGGACGACGGCGTCCTTCGATATTCCATCGGCTGCGATCTTTTCGAGGACCGCCCGCGCACCATCGGAGTCGGGATATTGCGACGAGGAAGCGAGAAATGTCGCCTCATCAAGGCCGGAATCGCCGATGTCGTACAATCCTGCGCACCGCATCTGGACGACGGTCGTCGCCAGTTCACAGAAACGAGCCAGGGCCTGTTGATGTTCCGTGGGGCTCGTTGACTTGCGTGGAGGAGCACGGGTTGACACGTTGACCTCGTTTAAACGGTATATTCCGACCTTTTGGTCAGCACATTGTGGGGCGTATCGGCTATAGGTGCGGTGTGCTGAAACCCCGGCGACGTATGTTGGGCGCCAACTGCCCCGCTCGCATCTCAGGTTATCGTCACATTCCCGTCACGAACGACCAGTTCTTCACGGTAAGATTTCGTTACACCCCCGTAAAGAATCGATCACGCAATCAACTCGCATCGGCCCGATTGGGGGCCGGAGATTCGCCGCCGGCTATCGGCAGTCGAATCAGGACACTTGTTCCGTGGTCGACAGCGCTCGAAATTTCAATATCTCCGCCCAGTTTCCGCAGGATTTGTCGTGAGATCGCCAGGCCGAGGCCGGTTCCTTTCTGTTCGTCCTTGGTCGTAAAGAAGGGCTCGAATATCCGATTCGCCAACTCCTCGGGGATGCCACAACCAGTATCGACGACATTCAACACGACATTGTCGTCATTCTGGAAGGTGGAGACCCGGACCTCATTTTCGCCGGGATTGCCCGGCGGAATCGCCTGAGCGGCATTGACCAGTATGTTGAGGATGACCTGACCGAGTTTCGACGGTTCGGCCATGACTTTTGGAGTGTCTTCCAGATCGCGGACCAGCGTGGCACGGTCCTGGATGTGGTTGCGAGCGACGGTGATCGAGGCCTCCAGTGGTTCGTGAATATCGACGGGTTCCAGTTCGAATGTGACGTGGTCGTCGGGGCCGACCAGTTGCTGAAGGTCGGTGACCACACTTTCGATGCGGTAGGTCCCTTCCATGACGTCGTCTAGCGCGTCGACGAGGGAAACGAGCTTCTCGACAGGCAGAGGGGCGTTGTCGTCGGCATGGGACGACAGAATTCGTTTGACGAACTGGACATTGCTGGAGACGAAGGAGAGTGGATTGTTGATCTCGTGGGCGATGCCATTGGCGACGGCATTGAGGGTGTTCATCCGGTCGTATTCCGCCATTTCGGCCCGTC
>CAYUPT010000643.1:0-2662 GCA_964446725.1 uncultured Bradymonadales bacterium
AGTCTGAGCGCATCGGCCGATGACACCGATGCCGCCACAGATTCTGCCGACGAACAACCCGATATCACATCACCAATGGGGGCCGCCTTTGCCCCGGCGTACTACGATCCGGACACCGATGTACGTGTCGCCGGAGGTGACGATGCAGCCTGGACGCTCGATATTGGCGGCTATATCCGCTCCGGCTACACCCACATCCAGGCCGACCCGGACTATGAACTCTTCGGGCGCAACGACGGCTTTGTGATGTCCGACGCCCGACTGACCAATCGCGGCCAGCTCGACAACGGGCTCGGCTTTGTGATGACCCTCGACGCCGGCAGTCGTCTCGTCCGCACCACGCCCGGATCACCGGTCCAGGAATTGGCGGTGCGTATGACCGACACCTACGTCTACTACGCGCCCTTCGAGGAGTCGTGGCTCGAATTTAATCTCGGTCAATTCAAAGCTCCCTTCGATGCCGAAGACCTCATCTCGGCGTCCGATCTTCGCTTTGTCAATCGCTCGGTCTTCAACCGCGGAGTCCAGGATGTGGAGGGCTTTAACGTCGAGGGCATGTCCCAGGACCGACAGGTCGGTCTCCAGGCCCGCGGCACACTGCCTCTTGTCGAAGTCGACGGTCCGGAAGGCGATCCCCAGTCACTGGCCGTCAGCTACGCGGCGGCTGTCGCCAACGGCAACGGGCCGAACCAATCGCTCAACGAAAATAGTCAACTCGCGACCTACGGCCGACTCGTCGCGCACTGGGGAGACGTCGTCGCCATCGGCGGCGCCGCCTTCTACAACCCGCGCACCTTCGGCGATCCCCCCGACCAGATCGATCGCGACCGCACCGGATGGACTGCCGATCTTCAGGTCGATCTCTTTGGCTTTTCGCTTCTGACCAATGTCGTCAATGAGACCCGCACCATTCCCGAATTCGACGACGCTCAAAACCCCGAGACGCGGGGACTGGGCTATCAGGTCCAACTGGCCTACGAAGAGCCGTTTTTCGGCCTCGAGCCGGCCTATCGCTTCGCTCACTACGATCCAAACGACGTGGACGAAAACGGCGAAACCCAGGACGAGTTCTTTGAAAACGACGCGCTGACCTACCATACCCTGGGCCTCAACTATAACGCTCAGGACTACCCGATTCGCCTGATGACCAACTACACGATCACCGTCGAAGAAGAGGCCCGTCAGATCGACAACGACCGCCTCGATCTTCTGCTTCAACTTCAGTGGTAACTCCAGAGTCCACCCATGCCACAGTTTAACTCTTTGGCGATCCGACCGCTGCGTCGGGTCTTATTCGCCCTGTCATCCATTGCCCTGGTGGTCGCTTCTCTTGTTGCAGTTGCCGGCTGTCAGCAAGACGACGAACCGGCCCAGGCCCGGGCCTATCAGAGCACGGACCGCACCCAACTCGTCGGCGGCCCCGGCGCCCTCGGCGAAGTCGGTGACTACGTCATCGAAAACGATCAGATCCGGCTCGTCATCCAAAATGACACCTTTAATCGGGGGACCGGTCTATTTGGCGGATCGCTGATCGACGCCGATCTCGTCCGCCAGGACGGCCAGGGCGACCCCTTCGGCGGCAACGGCCGAGATGCCTTCGGCGAGGCCTTCCCGGCCTTTTTCCTGGAGGTCATCGACCCCGACGAAATCGTCATCCTCGACGCCGATGACTTCCCGGAGCGCGACGATATCGACGACGGCGCCGCCATCCTCGAAGTCCGCGGCGACGGCGGCGAATTTGTGACCATGGCCCGCTTTTTCAATCAGGCGATGGTCAACGCCTACGAGCCGGACTGGGGCGACATCCTGGGCGGCGAACTCCCGGACTCCGACGGACCTGCCCTGGTCGAATTTACGGCGCGCTATATTCTGGAGCCCGGCGATCGCCACGTCCGCATTGAATCCGAATTGACCAATGTCGACGACGGCGACCTGCCGTTTCCCAACCCCGTCGTCGAATTGCTCATCGATCAATTCCTCGGCGACGACGACGGCATCGACATCGAATTCGACGACTTCTCGGTGCCCACCGGTCTGGCGCTGGGCTTCGGCGCCATGAACGACCTCTTTATGCCCGGGTTTGGCTACGACGTCCGATTCGGTCTCGAAGATACCTACGAAGAACAGGAGATCGACCTCCCCGCCCTGCCCGGCCACCTCACCGAAGTTCTGGCCACATCGAGCACCGACGGCGTCAGTTACGGCTTCGCCACCTCCCCCGACGAGGACGCCAACTTCCCGTACAACAAACAACAATCCCAGGGAGCCGCCGAGGACTACTACGGCGACGACGTCGAACCCCACGAGATGCTCTTTTTATTCGAAGCCGCCGGCTACGGCGGTGCCTTCACTCACGAATTGCCGGATGTGTTGGAACCCGGCGAGACGTTTACGGCCACCAATCACTTCGTCGTCGGCTCCGGTGACGTCGCCAGTATCCGCGACGAGGTTTACGGACTCCACGACATCGACACCCACACCGTCACCGGTCGCATCTTTGACGACGCCACCGGTGAAGCCGTCGGCGAACACGCCAATATCTTTATCTACGAGGCGAGCGACGGAAGCTGTGCGGCCGACGACGAGCCCTATATCGTCAACCAGGCCCATACCAATGCCGACGGCTACTTCGAATTTCAGCTCCCCTCCGGCGACTACTGCT
>CAYUPT010000644.1:0-2656 GCA_964446725.1 uncultured Bradymonadales bacterium
TCCCGTGACATACAGCCGCCCCATTCGGTCGAATGGTGCCTATACGATTCCGGTTCAATTCCGCCACTCGACCTGCGAGCTCCCCGATGACAGATACCATCTCTTTTTGGCTCAACGACCGACTCGTCGAAACCGACGAACACAGCGGTCGGCTCGTCCTGGACTATCTTCGAAACAACCAGTTTCTGACGGGTACCAAAGAGGGCTGTAAGGAGGGCGACTGCGGGGCCTGCACGATCATGATCGGCGAGCTTCGAGACGGCGCGATTCGCTACGAGCCGACCACCAGTTGTCTGGTGCCCCTGGGCGAGATGCACGGCCGCCACGTGGTGACCGTCGAGGGGCTGAACCTCGACGACGGTCTCAATCCCATCCAGAAAGCGATGTGCGAGCGCGGCGGCTCGCAATGCGGCTTTTGCACGCCGGGGTTTGTGGTCTCCATGTGTTGGTATCTCATGTATTCCGACGACGAAGCGCCCACCGTCGACGGCTTTCAGCGCGCCTTTAGCGGCAACCTCTGCCGGTGCACCGGTTATACCTCCATCGATCGGGCCTCCGAGGATCTGGTCGAAGCATTCGGGCCCGGCGGCGAGTACGAAGAGCTCTGGAATGCCGAAAACCGCCCCGCCGCCCTGGCCGACGAGGGATTTCTCCCCGATTATTTTTCAGAGATCGCCGACAAATTACCGGATATCGCTCCCCTTGATGAAGAGCGCCACGACTACGCCGATATTGCCGAGTACTTCGTCGCCGGCGGCACCGACCTGTATGTGCAGGAAGGCGAGGATATCCCGCGGACCAACGTCAAGATCCTCAATCGCCACCCGGAGATGCGGGGCATCGAGCGCGACGACGAACAAGGCGTCTTTCGCATCGGCGCATTGACGAGTTTCGAGGATTTCGGACAGCATCCCGAAATCCAGAACATCATGCCCCGCATGGATCACTACCTGTATCTCATCGCCTCGCTTCAACTGCGGGTTCGGGCCACACTGGCGGGCAATATCATCAACGCCTCGCCCATCGGCGATATGACCAACCTTCTGCTGGCGCTGGATACGACGCTGGTCTTCCACAACGGCGAGCGGCGCCGGGAAGTCGAAATGAAGAATTTCTTCGAGGGCTACAAGACCTACGACAAAGAGCCCGACGAGATCATGATCGAGTTGTTGGTCCCGATTCCCCACGACGACGCCAGGCTCCACTTCGAGAAGGTCTCCAAGCGAGAGGCGCTGGACATCGCCACCTGCAACAGCGGCGCCAAACTTCGCATCGACGACGACGGCGTCATCCAGACCGCCAGCCTGACCGTCGGCGGTGTCGCCGCCGTGCCGCTGTGGCTCGAGGAAACCGGCCAATTTCTGGAGGGTCGCAAGCTCAATACCGAAACCGTGCGCCAGGGCCTGCGGGTTGCCCACACCGAGATGTCGCCGATCAGCGACGTCCGCGGAAGCGCCGATTACAAACGGCTATTGGCCAATCAACTGTTGAGCGCGCACTTTACCGAGATGTACCCCGAGCGCGTGACATTCGACGGATTGATGGCCGGATGATGGCGGATTATCAAAAGCCCATAGACGCCGGTGGCGTCAAGCCACCGAGGCCGGTGGCGCACCAAAAGCCCATAGACGCCGGTGGCGTCAAGCCACCGAGGCCGGTGGCGCACCGAAAGCCCATAGACGCCGGAGGCGTCAAGCCACCGAGGCCGGTGGCGCACCGAATAACCCGTTGCGCGCTACCCATAGAACTGCGAGGACTGAAGGGAGCGCCTGCGGCCTCGCCGGCATTACGCCTGTGGCGTAATGAGGTGTTACAGTGGACCTACATATTGCGAGGCGATGCCTAAGGCACCTTTGAGGCTTGTGGTCAATTTCTGAATCCTACTGATGACAGCTGAACTTACTTACGGAGGCCCGAATCACGATGACGGACCGAGCAGAAGCGAGATAATTTTTGCATCTGTCGCAGCCGACAAACGGAGGCGATGCCGGAGGCATCGTCGAGGCTTGGCGGCACAGACAGGGTGAAAATTAGCCGCTTTCTGCGACGCGGAGTCATCGAGGTTCGGGCCGGAGAGAAAACATGAAACACTACGATGCTGAACTCCATACGCGGGGCGAATCACTATATGTCGACGACGTGCCCGAGCCGTCGGGCATGCTCCACGCCGTCATCTACAGCTCGCCGATCGCCCACGGTCGCTTCGACGCCCTGGAGCTCGACAGAGCACTGGCAGCAGACGGCGTCGTCGACATCATCACCGCCGATGACATCCCGGGCGAAAATCAGGTCGGCCCCGTCGTGGAAGACGAGCCGCTGTTGAGCGAGGGCGAGCTCAATTTCCAAGGCCACCCCATCGCCATCGTGGTCGCAGAGACCCACGAGGACGCCACCCACGCCCGGGGGCTCATCGACGCCGAATTCACCGAAAAAGAGGCCGTGGTCACCGCCCGCGAGGCCCACGACCGCGGCGATATCCTCGGCACACCCAGAACCTTCGCCATGGGCGACGTCGACGACGCCTTCGACGACTGCGATGTCGTCGTCGAGGGCCGCGCCGACTGCGCCGGCCAGGAACACCTGTATCTCGAGACCCAGCGCGCCCGCGCCGTGCCCACCGAGGGCGACCGCCTTCGGATCTATTCGTCGACGCAAA
>CAYUPT010000645.1:0-2654 GCA_964446725.1 uncultured Bradymonadales bacterium
GGTCATGGCTACGCCGACAGTGGGCTCGTGATCCCGGAGGCCGTCTCGTCGATCCGATTTCGCAAGGGTGTCTTCGGACTCGATCAGGGCAATCTGGCGACGGCCGGCGATATCTCCTATCAGCTCGGTGTTCCCGAACCCTGGCGGGGTACGGAAGCCGGCGTGGAGAGCGGATGGCCGACCCGCGGGCGCCTGTGGGCCTACGTCGCCCCGGAGGGCGGAGCCCAAAAGGATGTATTGGCCGCCGAATTGGTCCTCGATCAGGGGGCGTATCAAAATCGAGAGACTCGCCGCGGTGGTCTGATCGGTCAGCAAACGATCGGCGACTGGCGGATCCGCGGCGGCCTTCAATCCGCGGAGTTTGGACTTCCCGGCGCTCTGGAGGCCTCGGCAATTCGATCCGGAGACATCGACCGCAGCCATAGCCATACCCCGGAGACCGGCGGCGAACAGCGCCAGCTGTGGCTCGGCGGCGTTCGCGACGGATCGACGGGGGACTGGTCGCACCGCACGGCGATCGACGTTCGGGCGCGACAATTCGATGCCACCGAGAACTTCACGGGTTATCTCGCCGACGAAGAATTCGGTGACAACCGCCGGGAGTTTCAGCGCTCGGTCATGGGCGTTGTCGACCACAGGACGCGCTTCGACGCGTCGCAAAACTGGGACGCCGTCGCCTACGCCGGAGCGCAACTCGATGTCTTTCGTCAATTCGAAGATGCCGTCGATGGTTCCGGCGACTCGTTGAGCCGCAATCGCGGTGGCACCGGCCAGCAGGGCAATCTGTGGATTGCCCCCGGCGTCGAGGCCTTTGTGGGCGATTGGATGGACGTCGAGGCCGGTGTGCGCCTGGAGGCAATGGGCTTTGATTACCGCGAGGACGATGCCATCGGCGGTGAGCACGGGCGCGAGATGCTGGGTATTGCCGCACCGCGAGCCACGGGCCGGTGGTACGTCGGCGACGACTGGACGATGACCGCCGGAGTCGGTCGCGGCTTTCGAGGACCGGAGGCCCGGGTCTTTGCCGGAGAACTGGATGATGTCGACGATATCGGACTCGACGGAGCGGCCGCCGAACCGACGGTAACAATCGTCGACGGCAGCGAAATTGGGGTAATCTACGAGCCGGACCAAAAGCTGGCGGTCTCGGCGACGGCCTTCGGCTATTTTTCGGACTCGGAGTACGTCTACGACCACGTCTCGCGCAGCCACGTCGATCTAGGGGCGACGCGACGGCTGGGAGGGGAGGTCGACACGCGCATCCATGTCGGTGAGAGTATTGCGCTGCGAGGCCATATCTCGGCGGTGCATGGTCGCTTTAGCGACAGCGGAGATGCCATTCCCTTCGTTCCGCCTGTGGAAGCCGGATTGTCGGCCTTTGGCCAGTGGTCATCGGGGCTCTTCGGAGGCGCCCAGTGGCGCGGGTTATCCGGCCGTCCGCTGCCGTTTGGCGCCCGGGCCGGCGGATGGAGTCTCATCGACGCCCATATCGGCTGGAGACTCAGAGGCTGGCAATTTCGGCTCGATATCGCCAATCTGCTCGACGCGAAGTGGAATGAAGGCGCCTACCACTACGCCTCCCATTTCGATCGGAGCGAGCCCCGCACCGGATTGCCGTCGACCCACATCGTTCCCGGCCATCCGCGCTCATTTCGAGTTCAGGTCTCGCACCGCTGGTAATCGTGCTGTGGAATGGAGCAAGACATTGAGGAAATCACCATGATGCAATCTCTAGCTATACGGCACTCGATGGCGGCGACCACCGCGGTGGCGCTGTCATTGTTGTGGTTCGGTCTCTCCGGATGCCAGGAGTCGGAGGAGGCTCCGCGTCACGAGATTCCAGTGGTCGCCGACGGCGGCAGTCTGGAGGCCGTCGAGACCGATCGCGGGTGGACCGTCGAGTTTGGCGTGGTCGAAATGCGACTGCGGGACGTGGAGTTTACCGTGGGCGGCGAGACTCACGACACCGGCGAGGTGGCCTGGCGGCAGATCTACGAGGCGTTGGTCCCGACGGCCGTCGCTCATCCCAATCACGCCGCCGGCGGTCAGGTCGGCGGGACTGTCGACGGACCGGTGATGGCGCGCTTCGAACCCGGTCAGACGGCGGAATTGGGGATTGGAACCTTTCTGGAGGGACGCTACGCCGGTTATGATGTGACCTTTGCCGCAACAGAATCCGGCGACGGGCCAGAAAGCGGACTCGACGCCGATGTGATGGTGCGCATCGAGGCCACCGCGCGGCGCGACGATGCGGAAGTCCCGTTTGCTATCGATATCGACGACATTGACACTTCGACGGTCCGGGGCGGGGCGCTGTCGATGCGCCTTCCCGACGAGGATATCAACGCCGTGGCCATCGAGTTTTCGGGTCAGGATCCGTGGTCGGATACCACGATATTCGACGGGATCGATTTTTCGGATTTTGAGTCCGAATCCGATGAGCGCGTCGGAATCGATGACACCGAGGTGGCCTATGCGCGCATTCGCTCCGCGGTGACGGCCCACGAATTCTACGGTGGTCGGCCAGTGACAGCCCGGCAATGATGCCGGTCTTGCTATTGGGCAACAGGCCAGCCCTTTTCACGGCCCGCGAAATACGTACGCTACACGCGGTCGTTCATGCTATGATGGCGACAGTGAGATCACTTTTTTGT
>CAYUPT010000646.1:0-2654 GCA_964446725.1 uncultured Bradymonadales bacterium
GCTTTCTCACCGGCGGCGCAAGGCACGCCGGGGTCGCAGCTGTTCAGCGGCTTTTCCATATTTAGCTCACAAGGCTTTCTCCCCGGTAGCACAAGGCTTACCGGGGCCCTCCTTCACGTCTGGTTTCGACCCCATCCGACCTTGTGTCGGTGGTGAGCGAGCCTTGTCGGCTTAACTGCTCATTCCGCGTCAAATAACCCCTGGACGCGCTCCAGTATCGACTCCCCGCCTCCGCGCAATGTCTCCCCGATGTCCTCGGCACTTCGGGTCCAGAACTCCGTCTCCAGAAATCCCACTTTCGTCCCCAGAAGTTCCTGTTCGAGCAATTGACGGCACTGATGGCGCCGAACCTTGCCGGTCGGCGTCTTCGGAATGCTTCGGACCGGAAGCGCCAACAATCGATGAGGACTCAAGTCCAGGTGGGCCTGAAGGACGGATTCAATGATCTCCATCAATTCCTCGTCGTCGGCCCCGGACTGCACTTCGAATGCCACGACCACCTGCTGACCGCCCGTCGACGGTTCGGCATCCGGGTCGGCAAATACGGCGGTGCTTCCGGCGCGCACGCCGTCGACGGCATCGACAAAGAGCTCGACTTCGTCGGGAAATACGGTGCGTCCGTCGCCCAGTACCAGTCGGTCCGATTCACGGGTCACCACAAAGAGCTCGCCGTCGGCGCGATAGCCCAGATCGCCGGTCAACAGCCAGCCATCCTCGATGCGCGTCGGTGTCGGCTGCTCGTCGCGGATTGTCGATGTCACGTAGCCGGCCATCACATTGGGACCGCGAATGGCGATTTCGCCGAGTCGACGGTCGTCGACGGGTTTGTTGTCGTCGTCGACAATGCGCACTTCGACGCCGTCGAGCGGTTCGCCGACGGAGACGACGTGCATCCGCTCGCGCTGGGTATCGGCGCCGTCGGACGGAAGCGGTGTCGCCCGTCCCCGGCGCTCGAGCTTTCGGCGATTGACGCCATCGATTTCGATCGGGGTCTCCGCCTCGTGAAACGTCACCCCCAGGGTGGCCTCGCTGAGCCCGTAGACCGGCATGGTCACGTGATCGCGCAGCCCGTAGTCGTGGAATCGCCGCGCAAAAGCCTGGATGTGCTGGGCGCGCACGGGTTCCGAACCATTCATCGCAATGCGCCAACTCGACAGATCCAGGCCCTCCAATTGGCTGGAATTGCAGCGCCGCACGCAGTAATTGAAGGCAAAATTAGGGGCCAATGAAATCGTCGCCCGGTGTTCCGAAATCGCCCAGAACCACTCCTCGGGATTCTCCAGAAAGGTCCGGGGCTTCAAAAGCACCGGTCGCACGCCCCAGTGCAGCGCCGACAGGACGACACCGACCCAGCCCATGATGTTGTCGAGCGGAAGCCAGGAGACGAGGACGTCGTCGTCGCGCACATCGATCCGCTCGCCGATGGCCTCCACGCTAAAATAGATGCCTTCGTGCGTTAATTGAACGCCCCGCGGTGCCCCGATCGTCCCCGAGGTCGACTGGATATAGGCCACATCGCTGGGGTCGACGTCGCGCGGCTGAATCGGCACCCGAGAGCAGACATCCTCGATGAGATGCGCCACATCGGTGACCCATTGCAGTGGATGAGGCGGCCAGATTCCGGTCCACCCGCGCTCGTCGCGATCGCCGATATCTCCACAGACGAGCACCGACGCGTCGTAGCGCATGGCAATTCGGCGCCACCGCGCAAGCCGTCCGGGACCGCCGAAGGGATCATCGTCGTCGGGCCAGTGCAGCGGAACGGGAATCGCTCCCAGCGCCTGGAGGCCAAAAAAAGTACTCAGGAAATCGAATCCCGTCGGCTGGGCGACAAGCACCCGGTCTCCGGCGTCCACACCTCCTGCACGGAGCGCATGGGCGATGCGATCGGCAGAGGCCAGAAGTTGCGAAAAGGTTCGAAACTCCTGAGCCCCGCGCCCGTTGCGGACGTAGACACCGCGCGCCGGAGACACCGACGCCCGGCGCTCCAGAAGTCCATACAACCCCGTCCATTTTCGCTGTTGAGCACTGATTGGCGACGTATCACTGGCAGTCATGGTCTCACCGTCGTCGTTCGCAATCTCGCGAATCCCGGCCAATCGGCTTGTAACACGGGCCGGTGTTGCTGTCGATTCCGCCGCGGGCTACCGTTGCATCGAGTGGGAATCGGAACAAATTCCCATCGGTTTGCTGTTTGCGACATGCGTCACTGGTACGTACATTAACCAGTGAAGCAGTGAGCCATCGATTTCACATTTTCGCTCCATTCGTCCCGAAACTCGTTTTCACATCGACACGCGAGGGGTTCCCATGTCGACGATTCTATTTTTCATCCTGGCGTTTTTCATTCAGGCCATCGCGCTCAAGATGGCGCTGGGTCTCCTCGGTCAGGCCAAGAGCGACAATCAGTTTTCGACGGCGCTCGCCGTGGCCGCCATGCTCAACGTGGCAATGGTCATCACGACCTTTATCCCGTTTTTCGGCGACATCCTAAAGCCGATGGTATGGCTGCTGATCATCATGGCCATCTATAAAATCGGGTTCTTCAAATCGATCGCCGTCGCCGTCGTCCAACTGGTCATTGCCGGTCTTCTGGAGTGGATTCTGGAGCTCATCGGCTTTCAGAACGCCTCGGGCCTCGGCTGATACCCCGT
>CAYUPT010000647.1:0-2648 GCA_964446725.1 uncultured Bradymonadales bacterium
GAGGCCGCCGGCGCTCCCTTCTGTTTTCCGGCGTTATGTCGCCGGGCTTCATGCGGGCGCGTTGGGCTACACTGACCGGGTTTCTTTGCCTCTTTTGCCCCTTTGCGGTTCCGATTTGTCCTTTTGCGGTTCTGGGGTCAGAGCATGCCGGGGCCACAGTAGTTTTCATCGCCCATACCGAAATCCTCCGCGGGAATGCACGAGAGGTCATCCGGACAGTCCTCTATAAAGAGCTCGCAGCCGACGCAGAAATATCCGTCGCATTCGAGATCGCCGGGGCAACTGCAGTCGTCGCTGCAATATCCGCACTCCTGTTCCTCGTCCTCGATACATGACCCTTCATCGGAGGAGGCTTCGACATCGCAGTAGTAGCCATCGGGACAATCCAAGTTGTCATCGCAATCCTCCACGACTTCGCTTTCGTCCTCGCAGCTTCCCTCAAAGCAGACCTCTCCGACTGCACAGTCGGCATTTGTGGTACAGTCGACGCATTCGCACTGCGCTTCGTCAAAGAGCAAATCGTCGTCGACGCAGTCGGATTCGTCGAGTTGGCAGTCCTGGTCGGAGTCGTCGACGCACTCTCCATCTTCACAGAACTGGCCGCTGTCGCAGTCGAAGTCCTCATCACAGGGCTGACCGGTGTCCCCGTCATCTGCGCAAACGCCGTCATCGCAGATATCGTCGCCATCACAGTCGCTGTCATCTTCACATTCCTCTGAGGGCTGTGACTCCACACAAGCGCCGTCGATACATTCCTTGTCTTCCGGGCAATCCTGGGGGACCGTGCAGCTCTGTGAGCCGTTGTCGTCATCTTCGTCGGTGCAGACGTTGTCGTCGCAGCGCTGCTCGTCGCAGTCATCGTCGGTGATGCACTCCACGCATCGGCAGTCGACGGGCTCAAAGACCGGAGTCTCGCCGTCACAGTCAGCGGGTTCCAGATCGGCGCATTCGTTGTCGGAACAGCTATTGTCCGTACAGGCCTCGGCTTCATCGCAGTGAGAGTGCTCGAGGCATTCGACGCACCCGCAGGTCTCGTAGTCCAGGTGCGGTTGTTCCGCCGAGCAATTGGCGGCATCGGTCTGCGGACAGGGGTTGGTCGCCGATGGATCCGACAGACAATTCGTCAGCAACAGCAGTGTGGCGGCGAGAGCGAAAAGGGTTGTGATCTGACGGATCATGGCATTCGGGGAGTTGAGGGATGTTACAGATACAGGTGTCTATTATGCGGAGAGTCGGAGGCGCGGTCAATGGCGACCCCATCGACCTCCGCTTCGCTACGGCCACTTCCCCGCATCGGGGAAGAAATTTGTCGACCCCATCGACCGCCGCCTACCGTTCGTCGAGGTACGCCTCGTACAACTGCGCGAGCGCCTGCCAGATGCGGCGTGGCAAAAACTTGTCGAGTACGCGCCGGCGTCCGGCCTCGCCGTGTTGGCGCCGGAGTTCGGGGTCGTCGAGGTAGGTCCTAAGGCCGTCGGCCAGGGCGTCGGCGTCACCGACGGGAAAGCAGATGCCGGTCTCGCCTTCGGCGATGGTCTCGCGGCAGGCGCCGATGCCGCTGACGACCACCGGGCACTCCATGGCCTGCGCCTCGAGCGACACATTGGGAAAGCCCTCGCGGTGGGTCGGCAAGGCGAGCATATCCATGGCGGTGTACAACTCGTCGACGTCGCTTCGGTAGCCGAGCAGGTGGACGCGGGGATCGTTCTCCAGGATCTGCTGGGTCGTTTTCGGTACCGGGTCGCGCTTCTCGAAGGGGCCGATGGCCATCAGGTGGGCCCCGGGATAGTCGTCGCGGATCTGTTGCCAGGCGTCGGCGAGTTCCACAATCCCCTTGTCGCGGACCAGGCGTCCCACAAAGCCGATGACGTCGGCGTCGGTATCGATGCCGAGCTTTTCGCGGATGCGACGGCCGTGGTCGTCGTCGAATCGCCCGGGGTCAAAGCGGTCTTCGGCGTCGACGCCCTGGCCGCTGCCGTCGGCGAGCACCGCGATTTTGTGGGCCGGACATATCTGGGCATCGATGGCGGTCTGGCGGATGGTGCGGCCCACGGAAATAACCTGGTGAGCCAGGGTGCAGGACGTGGTTTCGGTGGCCATCAGCAATGCCCGTTTCCAGCCCTGGGCGGTCTCAAAGGGGAGTCCCCGCATGTGGTAAAAACGAGTCTCCACCCCGGCCAGTGTGGCAGCGATGACACCCAGCAGGCCGCCCTTGGGCGTGTGGGAGTGGACGATATCGGGGTCGAGTCTGCGCAGCAGGCCGACCAGCTGGGCCAACGAGCCCAGGTCGCGGATCGGCGTGATGCTCCGCGGCATGTCGACGGTGTGGACCGGAATGCCCAACTCGTCGGACATCGACTCGACGCGGTCGCCGGGAGAGGTAATGGCCTCCATGTGGATGCCGCGCTGGGCCATAAACGGAGGCTGGCCGCGCAGAAAGCCCAGCGACTGGGCGACTGTGGTGATGTGGATGAGGTGTGTGATGGGGTCGGCGCCGATTCGACGGTGGTTGGAGTGCTCGCTGACGGCGCGAATGTAGGGGGTAGTTTACGGGGATTCAATGCCTTCGACGGTAAAATCTCGCTCCACGTCGTCGCCCCTCTGTCTCCGCCTGCGGCTCCGACATCTCCCCAATCGAGTTGGGGAGA
>CAYUPT010000648.1:0-2645 GCA_964446725.1 uncultured Bradymonadales bacterium
CCTGGTCAATGTGGGCGAAGCGGTAGGAACCATCGCCGCCCAGTCCATTGGTGAGCCCGGCACCCAGCTGACGATGCGGACCTTCCACATCGGTGGTGTCGGTTCGCTCGAGACCGAGCAGTCGGTCCACGAGGTCAAGTTCAGCGGTACCGTCGAGTATCGGGACATGAAACTCGTCGAGCGCGACGAAGCCGGTGAAAAAGTCAATATCGTGACCACCCGTAATGGCGAAGTCGCGATTGTCGACGACGAGGGCATGGAGCGCGAGCGCTTCCCGCTCGTCTACGGCGCCCGGCTGTACTACGACGAAGGTGAGGAAATTGAAGCCGGTGCCACGCTCGCCGAATGGGAGCCTTTTGCCACGCCGGTATTGACGGAAGACGAAGGTGTTATCGAATTCGTCGATGTCGTCGAGGGCGTCTCCATGGAAGAGCGCGTCGATGAAGACACCGGGCTTTCCCGAGAGGTCATCATCGAGAGTCGCGATTCCGATGTTCGACCCAAACTCCAGATCCGAGAGGAAAAAGACGGCAAAATTCTGTCCAGTCAATTCCTGACGGTTGGAACGGCGATCTTCGTCGACGAAGGTGAAGAAGTGGAACCGGGTCAGATTCTGGCCAAGATTCCGCGAGAGACCACCAAAAACGAAGATATCACCGGTGGACTGCCGCGCGTCGCCGAGCTCTTTGAGGCTCGTACGCCGAAAGAACAGGCCATTATCACCGAGATTGGTGGCACCGTCTCCTACGGTCGCGAGACCAAAAACAAGCGCACCGTCGTCGTCACTCCCGACGTCGGTGAGCCCAAGAAGTACAAGATCCCCAAAAACAAGCACATCACCGTGCTCGAAGGGGATCGCGTCCGGGCCGGCGAGGCGCTTATGGAGGGGTCGGAAAACCCCCACGATATCCTCAAGGTCAAAGGCCGCAAGGCACTGGCCAAATACCTGGTCGACGAAATCCAGGAGGTCTATCGACTCCAGGGTGTCGGTATCAACGACAAGCACATCGAAGTTGTGGTCCGACAGATGCTCGGCAAGGTCAATATTGTCGACGTCGGTGACAGCGACTTTTTGAACGGAGAACAGGTCGACCGCCCGAAATTCGAGGAGGTCAACCGCAATCTGGTCGAAAAGGGCGCCAAACCGGCAGTTGCCGAGGACCTGTTGCTCGGTATCACCAAGGCATCTCTGTCGACGGAGAGTTTCATCTCCGCATCGAGCTTCCAGGAGACGACGAAAGTCCTCACGGAGGCGGCACTGGAGAGCAAGGTCGACTACCTTCGCGGCCTCAAAGAAAACGTCATCATGGGACGTCTCATCCCGGCCGGAACGGGGGCAAGTCAGTACGAAAACCTCCGCCACCGCGTCGAGCCGCCGGAAGAACTTCCGGAGGAGATCAAACAGCGCTTTGGCACCATGGATGAATTGGCCGCCGGAGAGTGATCGGCGCGCGCAGGCGGCAATGCCGTAACTGCGCTCCGCAGGTAAACAAAACGCCACCGCCTGGAACGGGTAGGTGGCGTTTTGTGTTATAGCCTGTGGACGGTCGGGTTCGGTGATGACATTTGCCTGATGGCCCGTATTTTTTAGCTTACATGTAGACCGACAACTACCCGGGGCCCTGCGGGGCCGCTTTCGACGGAGGTCACACGATGGGTGACGATCAGAACGAATTGAGCGATGAGGAATACGACGCGCTCTTACAGGACCTGGAGAGTCGAGCGTCGGAGGGTGGCGGTGATGTCGACGTCGATTCCGACGACGACGCCGGTGATATCGACGATTTCTTGAAGTCCATCGAGTCCCAGGAAGACGAGCAGGCGGCGGCACCGACGGCGACGGCCGACGACGATGATGACCTGGCCGGCGAATTCGCAGCACTGGAAAAGCAGGGTGAATTGACGGCTGCCGACGACGGCAATGAACCGGCCAACAAAGCGGCGGCAGGGGGCTCAAAAAAGAAGAAAAAGGGGGCGTCAAAGGCCGATGGCGACGCCTCGCAAAGCTCCGAGCACGAAGGTCCGTCGCGGGGTCGAACGGTGGCGCTGGCAGTGCTCAAGAACGCGCTGTGGGTCGTGCCGGCCCTGGCGGCGTGGTGGGTGCTCGGCGTCTTTTTGGCTCAGTGGGTATCGGCGGGATGGCTCATTGCCATCATGTCGGCGCTGGTCATTGGCGGGTTGCCGGCGGTGGGCCGCAGTCTGGTCGACCGGGGTGGTTATCGACGCTGGATCGGTGGTGTGTCGCTTCTGGCCGTGGTGGCATTGATCGCCCCGATGCCCAATATCGCGGCAGATAATGTGGCCGAATACGGTCACTGGCCGTCATCGGCGATCGCCGAGTTGAGCGGTCAACCGGCAGATGCGGGCTTTGTCAGTGGACAGGCGGCGATGTCCGGTTGGCTCGCCGGGGTGATCTCGACGTCTGGCGACGATGTCTCGGAGCCGCGGCAATTGGGAACTATTTTTCCACTGGGCATGGAATGGCCGCCAGCGGAGACGATTCCGGGGCTCGAGGACGCCGAAGATATGGGAGACATCGAAGAGGCGATCCTCGAGCAGCAACAAGAGGAGCAACAAGAGGAGCAACAACAAGAGCAACAGGACACCACAGAACAGGGCGATACAGCGGCCCCTGACGCCGATGA
>CAYUPT010000649.1:0-2643 GCA_964446725.1 uncultured Bradymonadales bacterium
ATCCCCTGGATCGATTCGAAAACGAATTGGGTATGTACGGTGTGACGTCGACGACGAATCTGACCAACGACGACAATCTTCACAATGGAAGCGACGTCACCGCCGCCGGTGTCGTCAGCACCATGCGCGAGATCAGCCTCAAGAGCGGCGACGGCCGCATGGCCTTTGTGACCCTGGAGGACAAGACCGGCGAAATTGAGATTATCGTCTTCAGTTCGGCCTTTGAGGAACACGAAGAGACACTCAAAAGCGGGGTGCCGCTGCTGATCCGCGGGATGCTCCAGGAGGAGGGCGAGCCGGGCAGTATGACCCGGCGGATCAAATGCGACGACATCACGACGCTGATGGCCCAGCGCGAGGACAAAATCAAGCGGGTGGAAGTCGAGATCGAGGTCGACGACGTCGACGAGGGACAATTCGACGAGCTCCGATCGGTCTTGCGGCGCCACCGAGGCGACTGCCAGACGGCGCTGATTTTCCAGATGCAGACCGCCGAGGGAACCGGGCGCGCCGAACTCCCGCTGCCCGAGGAGTACGGTGCCCGGCCGAGCGACGACTTGATGATGTCCGTCGAGCGCATCTTCGGCCGCGATGCCGTTCGGCTCTGTTAAACGAGACGAAAATGTACTGAAAGGCGGCACCGGCGAGATGATGGCGCTTCGGTGGCTGATGCGCCGGAGTCGACGGGCCATGGCCCATCGGGGTCAATGGCCGGCACTCCAAAAGTGGCGTCGCCGGGCGGTAGGTTACAAGTTATTACGAAACATCGGCCCCCGGAATGTCGATAACAATAATGCGGGGCCGCGGTGATACCACAGCGCAGCGCCCCCGGCGTTGGAGCTGATGAGCTCCGGCTACAGAGGCAGGACCGACCCAGAACTTCGCAATTTGGGTCGCGGCGAGAATCGATTCGTTGCAGTTGACGGGCTTGGATTTGGTTACTATACACTTATTCAGTTGTTGCCGCACCAACCGCGGCGGCGGCGACGCAATCACCACAATCGACTTCGGTGCCGTTACCGAAGCGTATCGCACTGAGGAAGGGAGCTACGATGGGTAAAAACGACGACAACAAGGAAAAAGCGCTCGACATGACCGTCGACGCCATCGAAAAGCAATTTGGCAAAGGCGCGATCATGCGTCTCGGGGAAGATGACGCCACCATCGAGGTCGACGACCCGATTCCCACCGGTTCGATCTCATTGGACGTCGCCCTCGGCATCGGCGGATATCCCCGGGGCCGTATCGTCGAAATTTACGGGCCGGAGTCCTCCGGTAAGACCACGCTGGCACTGCACGCTCTGGCCAGTGCTCAGCGGGCCGGCGGTGTGGCGGCCTTTATCGACGCCGAACACGCCCTGGATGTCAGTTACGCGCAAAACTTGGGCGTCGATGTCGAGGAATTGCTCATCAGTCAACCCGATACCGGTGAGCAGGCCCTGGAGATCGTCGACATGTTGGTGCGCTCCAATGCCATCGACTTGCTGGTTGTCGACTCCGTGGCGGCGCTGACGCCGCGCGCCGAAATCGAAGGCGAGATGGGCGACTCTCACATGGGACTTCAGGCCCGGTTGATGAGCCAGGCGTTGCGCAAATTGGCCGGCAGCATCAGCAAATCCGAGACCTGCGTGATGTTCATCAACCAGATCCGGATGAAGATCGGCGTGATGTTCGGCAACCCGGAGACGACTTCCGGTGGACGAGCACTGAAATTCTACAGCTCGGTGCGACTCGATATTCGCCGCACCGGAGCGATCAAAGACGGCTCCGACGTCAACGGAAACCGCACCCGGGTCAAGGTCGTCAAAAACAAGGTGGCGCCGCCGTTTCGGGAGGCGGAGTTCGACATTATGTACGGCGAGGGCATCAGCCTGGAGAGCGATCTTGTGGAACTGGGATCGGAGCTGGGCGTCATTGACAAGGCCGGTTCCTGGTATAGCTACGGCGACGATATCCGGCTGGGCCAGGGGCGACAAAATGCCAAGAATTTCCTGATGGACAATCCGGAGATTCGAAACGAGATCGAGGGCAAAATCCGCGAACACCACGGGTTGCCGGAGCCGCTTCCGGAACCGGAGACCGACGACGCCGAAGAGGAGACCGAGGCCGATTGAGGTTGTCAATTTATGGGAGCAATCCACCGCGGTGTCGAGGCTGGCATCGATGCCGCGGTGCAGGTTGAGATTGTGGTGGTGTCGTGCGACAATCCAATCCGCCGTCCTTGGTATGTTGTCACACGATGCAACTCCGATCGGACGCGGTGCCGCAGTGAGTGAAATTCACTGGCGCCGTCCGCCGGATTGCCGACGAATCCAGCCAGCGAGTACATCGGGATGAGTTCCAGTCAGGATTCGAAAGCCACGACGACTGAAGAGGCCAAAAAGAGCCTCAACAAAGTCTTGAAGGTCGCCGTCAAGGGCGATGCCAGTGATATCCACATCAAGGCCGGTCTTCCGCCGATCTTTCGGGTCGACGGATCGCTGTTGCCGCTGCGCGATTCCCGTCGCCTCAGTCCCGAGGAGATCGGAAAGATGGCGTCGGCGATTATGACGAAGTATCAGCGCGAGGAATTCGAGAAGGAACTCGATCTCGATTTGTCCTATGGAGTTCCGGGGGTCGGACGGTTTCGCGTCAATGTCTTTC
>CAYUPT010000650.1:0-2639 GCA_964446725.1 uncultured Bradymonadales bacterium
CCTTTGCCGCCTTTGCCGCCTTTGCCGCCTTTGCCGCCTTTGCCGCCTTTGCCGCCTTTGCCGCTTTTCCTGCTTTTACTGTTTTTGACCTTCCTCCGCTGCTCTGCAGTCGACCCTGCTTTTTGACTTTTCTCCGTTGCTCTGCGGTCGACCCTGCTTTTTTACCTTCCTTTGCCCCTTTGCCTCTTTGCGGTTGAACCCGCTTTTGACCTTCCTTTGCCCCCTTTGCCTCTTTGCGGTTGAACCCGCTTTTGACCTTCCTTTGCCCCCTTTGCCTCTTTGCGGTTGAACCCGCTTTTGACCTTCCTTTGCCTCTCTGCGGTTTGCTTGCCTGCCGCCGGAATGCGTCGAGATTTGGGATTCGTTTTGACGTTGTTGCCCTTCCCCGAAGGTATGTCGTGACCGAAACCCCACCGCCTTCCCGATTCCCACTTCACCGACCGGCCGACGAACACGACGGCTGCGGCGTCGGATTTGTGGCCGATGTCGACGGGCAGATGCGCGACGACATCATCGACCGCGCCCTGGAGGCGCTGCGTCGATTGAGCCATCGCGGTGCCGCCGGCGCCGACGCCCGCACCTCCGATGGCTCGGGGCTTCTATTCCGGCTGCCCCGCCGGTTCTTTCGCCGCTGGCTCGCCGATGCCACCGGCCGGCCCCCGGCCGGCCCGGTGGGCGTCGGCGTCGTGTTTTGGCCGCGGGCTGCCCCCGACGTCCAGCGCCGGGGCCGAAGCCACTTCGGCGAACTCCTAAAGGCCCGCGGCGTCGACCACTTCGCGTTTCGCACCGTCCCCGTGGCCCCGGAAGTGCTGGGGATCAAAGCCGCCGAAAGCAGGCCCCACATCGAACAGCTCGTCGTCGGATTCGACGCCGACTCGGCGGTGGCCGACGTCGAGCGCCGCCTCTACGCGATGCGCCGCCAATTCGAGTCGGTTGCCGACCACGCCGGCATCGACGCCTATGTGGCCTCCATGTCGGCCAAGACCATCGTCTACAAGGGGCTGGTGATGGCCGACGAGCTCCATCGCTTCTATCCCGATCTTCAGCGGCCGTGGGCGACGAATTTCGCCCTCTTTCACCAGCGTTTTTCGACCAATACGCTGCCGTCCTGGAAGCTCGCCCAGCCCTTTCGGCGCCTGGGCCACAACGGCGAGATCAACACCATTTACGGCAACGCCAACAACACCGCCATGCGCGAAGAGCAGCTCGCCGCCGACATCTGGCGCGGCGAATGGGACCACATCCGCCCGGTCCTCCAGCGCGGCTTTAGCGACTCGGCGCTGTTGGACAATGTCGTCGAATTGCTCAACCTGTCGGGCCGCTCGATGGCCCACGTCCTACAGATGCTCATTCCCCGGGCCTGGCAACACGACGGGGATCTGTCGGAGAAGGTTCGGGCATTTTTCGAGTACCACGCCTGTCTCAACGAGCCCTGGGATGGGCCGGCGGCCGTCATCTACGCCGACGGCGACATGGTCGGCGCCCATCTCGACCGCAACGGGCTGCGCCCGCTTCGCTACCAGGTCACCGCCGACGGGCTGATGTGCGCCGGCTCCGAAGTCGGCATTCTCGATATTGGCGCCGGCCACATCGTCGAGCGCGACCGGCTGGGCCCCGGCCAGATGCTGGCCATCGATCTGCAGGCCGGCAGGCGGCTCGACGGCGACCGCGTCACCGCCTCGCTGGCCGACGCCGCCCCCTACGGCGACTGGCTCGACGATCACCTAAAGCGCATCGGACGCACCTCGCCGGACGGCGACGTCGGCGCCACCACCGACGGCGACGAATTAACCCGCCGCCAGCTCGCCTTCGGATACAGCCGCGAGGAGATAAAATTTCTATTCGGGGCCATGACCGAATCCGGCGGCCAGCCCATCAGTTCCATGGGCGATGACACCCCGATTTCGGTGCTGTCGACATTGCCCCGGCTGCTCCCGACGTACTTTAAACAGCGCTTCGCGCAGGTGACGAATCCGCCCATCGACCCGATCCGCGAGTCGTCGGTGATGTCGCTGGCGATCCGACTGGGAAGGCGCCACAACTGGCTGGCCGAAGGAGCGGAGCACGCCGACAAGATCGAACTTGCGGGCCCTGTTTTGACCGACGGCGGCCTCCAGCACATCCGCGAGGCCGCCGACGACCGACTCGAGCAACTGGACTGCACATTTGGCGTCGCCGACGGCTCGACGGCGATGGTCGACGCGCTTCGAAGCCTCGCCCGGCGCGCGGAGTCCGCCGTCGACGACGGCAAAGAATTGCTGGTCCTGAGCGACCGCGGCATCGACGAACACCGGGCACCGATACCGATGCTTCTGGCCGTGGGCACCGTCTCCAGCCATCTTCTTCGGGTCGGCAAACGACTGCGGGCGAGCATCATCTGCGTCAGCGGAGAGCCCCGCGATGTCCACCACTTTGCCACGTTGATCGGTTACGGCGCCGGCGCCGTGGTCCCCTATCTGGCAATTGAGACCATCGTCGACGAATGCGACGGCGACAGCCAGCGCGCCGGCTGTGACGTCGACAATTTTATCGACTCCATCGAGCACGGCCTGCTCAAAATCATGTCGAAGATGGGCATCAGCGACCTGTCGAGCTACCGGGGCGCTCAGATCTTTGAGGCCATCGGCATCGGCCGGGAG
>CAYUPT010000651.1:0-2617 GCA_964446725.1 uncultured Bradymonadales bacterium
GGAGGTGAGCGTCGGCGCTTTCCAGCCGACGCTCGGAGGGGCGTCTACAGCAAGCACATTCACAGCAATACACTCCCCATCGTATTTGTTTTCTTTGCCCCTTTTGCCCCTTTGCGGTTCCAAATTTTCTCTGCCCCTTTGCGGTTCAACCTTCGTCGCTTAGCGGCCAGCTCCTGGGGTCACCCGAAATCGCGTCGTCTCCCCGCCGACGACGCGGACCTCGTATTCAAAGCGCTCCCCTCCGCGTTCCAAGGCAATCCGCCGCTCTCCGGCGGCCACCGGCAGCGACTCCACGTCTTCAAAAGGCACCACCAGTCCGGTCTCCACATCGTCAATGATGACGCTCCAGGGCCCGGTCTCACCGATATCGATGATGACCTCGCCGTAGTCCCCGGTGTCCCGAACTTCGAACTCCGACAATTCTTCGACGTTCAACTCCGACATGCCCAATTCGGGATAGCCCAGCGTCAATTCATCGTCTCCGGCGGCAAACTCATAGACATGGTCCAGGCGAAGATCGGTCAGCGTCACCGGCAACTCCTCGGCCCACAACTCCCCATCGAGGCGAATCGTTCGATCCTCGTCGCCGCGAAGGGTCAGACGTCCGGCCGACGTCCAGTCAATTGCCACATCCCGGGTCTGATCGCCGTTGACGACGACGCGGTCTCGAAACGTCTGGTCGTCGCCCGAAAAAGCCTCCACCAGGTATTCGCCGCGGGCCCGCTCCAGATCGACGCTCGACTGGTCGCCGCCGATATCGACGGGCTCTCCGTCGACGAAAAGTGCGAGTTCTTCCGTATCCTCGCCCCACTGCACCGCCAGGATCCCGGTGGCGTCGAGGTCGGTCTCCAGAATCGCCACTTCTCCGGGCTCTACGGTAACCTCGCCGCTCCACGACGGGTGATCCCGATGGTCGATTTCGACATCATAGACCCCGGCGTCGAGACCGCGCAGCCCAAGCGGCGCCTCATCGCCGACCCATTGATCATCGACAAAGACCTCCAACTCGCTGCCGACGGGCTCCACTTCCAGCAGCATTTCGCCGGTGTCGGCGACAACATCGGATTCGGAATCGCCGCCGGTCACGTACAGCGCGGCGGCGGCGAGAACCATCACCGTCAATACGGCGACGGCGGCGACCACCATCGTCGCCGACGTCGTTGACGATGCCTCGCCAGCCTCCGGCGAAACCGCTTCGGTTTCGCCGCCCGACGTCACCGAATCCGGCGTATTCAGCGAACTCGGTGTCACCGCATCCGGTTCGGCTGTCCCCTGCGGGGGCGTCGGCGCCGTCGTGATCGACTGCGGTTGAACTGACGCCGTCGCCCCCTGCTCATCGGCCGGCGTCGACGCCACCGCCTGTTGCTGGCGACCGGTCTGCGTCGCCGGCGGCGACGAGTGCTCACCGGTGACCACCGTCTCCGGCGCCTCGTACCTCGACGACGCCGCGATCTTGACCTCTGCTCTGGGCAGGGCCTCCTGAGTGGCATCATCGATGCGGGCTTCGACGACATCTTCGGTTTCGTCGATGGTATCCGGGGCATCGTCCCATTCGTCGTAGTCCGAGAGGTCGAGACCTCCGGCCTGAACGACGGTGTGATCGGAGACGAAATGTTCCAGATCGGCATCGGAATCGGGAGCTTCGTCGACATCCCAGACGCCGGTGGCGTCGCCGGCTTCTTCATCGGCATCCGTGCCCTTTGTTCCGTAGGCCTCCGCCGACTGTTTGCGTACATCCTCAGCGCTATTGATGGTCCGAAATCGACGGCGCTTTTGCTTTTCTTCGTCGAAATCCTCGTAAAAGGCGTCGCGAACCCAGGTCGTGAGTTGAGAGCCGTGAAACGGCGGTTGCTGATTGCTCAGGTACGCCTCGATATCATCAGCGATATCCGTGCCCCAGTGGTAGCGCTCGTCGGGGTCGGCTTCCAGCATCTTCATGCAGATGGCATCGACTTCTGGCGGCACCGCGGCGTTGATCGAAGACGGCGGATCGACGTCCGGATCACCTATCATCGTCATCGCTTCGATTTGGTTGCCGGCCTTAAACAGGCGCCGATTCGTCAGCAACTCCCACAGAAGCGTGCCCATCGCGAAGATATCGCTTCGGTGATCGATCTCTTCGCCCTGGACCTGTTCGGGACTCATATACCCGAACTTGCCCTTCATGACCCCCGCTTTGGTCTTGGTGCTCTGAGAGGTCGCCTTTGCGATGCCAAAATCGATGACCCGGACCCGTCCATCCCAGCTGACCAGCACGTTTTGCGGCGACACATCGCGGTGGATGATTCCCAGATGGTCGCCGTTGTCGTCGGTTTTGTTGTGGGCGTAGTCGAGTCCCTTGGCGACTTCGCGAACGATGTGGCAGGCCATATCCACATCGAGGATCGTTCCCTGGTTGCGCACGTGCTTCTGGAAGGCCAGCAGGTCCTTGCCGGCCACAAACTCCATGACGATGTAGTGGCTCGACTGGAACTGGCCGAGTTCGTAGGTCTGGACGATGTTGTCGTGGTCGAGTTGGACCGTCAGCCGGGCCTCGTCGACGAACATCTTGATAAACTCCACGTCCTCCGCCAGGTGAGGCAAGATCCGCTTGACCGCAAAGTAGTGGTCTGGGTCC
>CAYUPT010000652.1:0-2610 GCA_964446725.1 uncultured Bradymonadales bacterium
TTTTCATCGGCAGGCTCGCTTTCCAAGACTCAAAATAACGTCATGCCACCCCACTCATACCACACTATACGCACACCACACCATACGTATATCGCAGCATACGTACGTCGCACCATACGTACACCGCACCATACGTACACCGCACCATACGTACACCGCACCATACGCACTGCACCAACCGGTAGATTCGGCGGCCTGCATTGTAAATGATCGACTTTTACTGCGGGGCGGCTCGGCCCTCGACGGGAAGCTGACGTGCGTCGCGTTCTCCGGCGCCATCGACGGCGGTGATGGTGAATTCGCCGGGCTGCGGCGTCCAGAAGACGGCGTCGTCGGGGCCGGCGCTCTCGAGATGTCGTCCGTCGATGTACCAGTGGATCTCGGAGCCCGTCGACGAATAGGCCTCCAGGCGCAGCTTTTGGCGGTCGGCCGGTCGATTTTCGTCGAGGACCACTGTCGATCCCGGTCGGGGCGACGAGATCGCCAACTGGGCGCCCTCTTCGGCGCGACAGTCCGGATGGACCTCCGGAATCGTTCCCGCTCGCCGGCCGCGGGCCCGCTGCAACCGGGCCACGGAGGTCGGCATGCGCTCGACGACCCGCTGTTCGATATCGGTGACGCCGTCGGGTCGACATCCCTCCGGGAGCCGCCGTTCGGTGTCGGCGTCGACGTCGACGACATCGTGGATATCACAGCGCTCGGGGGCCGCCGTCGTCGCCGGCACTTCGGTGGTGGTCCTGTGCTCGCAGTGGGGACCGGGGCGTCGCCCGGAGCGCGAACAGACCTCGATATCGGCGAGTTCTCCGGCCGGCCGCTGGGCTCGAAGGCCGAAGGGCTCGTCGATGGCCTCCATAATGTCGAAAAATAGCGGAGCGGCGACCCGGGAGCCGATCAATTGCGGGTGGCGCTGATAGGCCAGATCGCCGGCCCAGACGGCGACGGTGTAGTCGCCGCCAAAGCCAGCGGTCCAGGCGTCGTGATAGGCCATGCTGGTCCCGGTCTTCCAGGCGTAGCCCTCGTCGCGGGCCCGCCGGGAGCCGACCTCCGTCCAGGGGCGAGATCGTCGGGTCAGGGCCCCGGCGGTCAGCCAGGCGGCGGCCGGTGTCACCGCCGGGGAGTCGGCTGCCTCGTCGCTGCCATCGGTTTTGAGTAGACGAGGCTCGACGGGCCGTCCGAGCCGGGCAAATCCGGCATAGAGCGAGGCGACTTCGAGCGCCGTCGCCGGCATGCCGCCGACGACCAGCTCCAGCCCGCCGTCGCCGGCGCGACGGGCCGGCCCCTCCAATTCGAAGCGCACCATGGTCTGGACGAAGTCATCGACGCCGAGTCGCTCCAGAAGTCGCACAAAGGGAATATTGTAGGACATCGACAGCGAGCGTTCGGCCTCCACGAGTCCCCGAAAGCGGCGATCGAAATTCTGGGGTCGGTAGTCGCCGCGGACCATCGGCGCATCCTGGAGTTGGTGGGTCGGCGCCACAATCCCGTCGTCGAGGGCGGCGGCATAGACCACCGGTTTGAGCACCGATCCCGTGGAGCGCGGCTGGGCAAAGGCCGATAGTTGACTGCCCGCCACGGAGCTGTCGAAGTCGAGATTGCCGACGACGCCGCGCACCTCTCCGGTGTCGGATTCCATGATAACAACCGTGGCATGAGGCGCACCGGCGGAGCGAAGGCGCTCCGCGTGGGAAGCGGCGATCTCCGACGTCCGGCGCTGAATATCGCGGTGAAGCGAGGTCTCGATGCGCACCGAGGGCTCGCTTCGCCCCGCTTCCTCGCGCTCGAATTCGGCGGTGCGACGGTCGCTGAGCCACCACACGAGATGGGGGATATCGCGAGGTAGCCGGCCGGTCTCATCGGGAACGTCGGTATCGTCCAGTTGCTGGCGGAGCGCGTCGCTGCGCCCGGCGAGCGGTATCGCCCCGTCAGCGGCGAGTCTCCAGGCGATATCGTCGCGGGCGGTCCGCAATGCGTCGCGATTGCCGGCGGCGGGACGTCGGGCCTCCGGACTCTGCGGAATCGCCAGAAGGGTCGCGATTTCGGCCGACGTCAGACCGGTCGGTGACTTATCCCAAAACGACAGCGTGGCGGCCTCGATGCCCTCCACATTTCCGCCGTAGGGCACAAAGCGCAGGTAGGCCTCGAGAATCTCGTCTTTCGACATGTGGACTTCCAGTTGAACCGCGCGCAACGCCTCTACGAACTTGGAGCGAAGGGTCCGGGGCCGGGGCTCCAAAAGTCGCACCAGTTGCATGGTGATCGTCGAGGCTCCGGAGACCGCCGAGCCAGAGCGAAGATTGTCGATGGCAGCCCGGACGACGGCGATGGGATCGACGCCGGGATGGGCGTAAAACCGGCGGTCCTCGAGCGCCAGCAGGGCATCGATGTAGGCCGAATCGACGCCGTTGAGTTGGGTCGGAAGACGCCATTTGTCGTCGTCCGACAGTAGCGCATGCGCCGGGCGCCCGTCGCTGTAGGTGGCGACCAGCGAGTCGCCGTCTTGGAGTCGATCCGGAAGTGGCACGAAGTGCGCCGCCGCAAAGCCACAGCCCAACACGGCGACGGCCGCCACAGCTCCGATGGCGACGACGCGCCGCCACCGAAGCCCGCGGA
>CAYUPT010000653.1:0-2608 GCA_964446725.1 uncultured Bradymonadales bacterium
CAGACAATGATCTAGAATTAAAAGGCCTGCTGGATACTGAAGTCAAATACGACCCGGTCTTCATCGGGTAGACGCTGGAGCGGGAAGCCCCATTCAAATCGAAGGGGACCGATCGGACTGAACCAGCGGACACCGAATCCGACGGAGGTGCGCAATGCGTCGGCGTACATCTCTTCATCGTCCGCCACCAGATCCGGGCGTAGTGTAAAAGGTTGGCCATCGTCGAATGCATTCCCCGCGTCGGCAAAAATAACGCCGCGAAGCTGCGCCGCCGCCAAAATTGGGAACTCCAGTTCAGCGGTCAGCACCAGCTTTTTATTGCCGCCGTAGTGGAATCGCTCCAGACGGCCCGCCGGGTCGTTGCTGACGGAGGCCACACGCCGGGAGGGACCGAGTGTAAAGCGGTTAAATCCGCGCACCGTCTCCGGTCCGCCGGCGAAGTACCGCTCGAAGATCGGTGCCGGCCGATCCAGCGACGTACTGGCGATATACCCACCGCTGGCATTGAGCCGCATCACCAGATTCCAGAACAATGGCACGTAGCCGCGGACGTCGCCGTCGAGCTTGACGAATTCATTTTGACTGCCCAGCGCGCTGTCGGCGACTTCGACGGTCCCGGAGTGATAGCCGCCCTGGGTCGGAAACATCTGGTCGTCTCGCGTATCGTAGGTCATCCCGGCGCGAACGCTGCTCGTCAGCCCACCTTGAAATAGCGGCGATGACGGTTCGGCCTGCCCGCCGCGAATACCGCCGGGACGGACGTTGACATCTTCCAGCTTGTAGCGAAGCGAGGCCCGCAGCGCATCGCCCATCGGCCAGCCGAAAAACTCGCCGATCGGATAACCCAGCGTCAGCGTGCCGCCCGTCGACCGGCGCGCAAAGTCCTGATACAGAAAATCGAAATTGTACAGATCGGTCGCGAAATTCCAGCGCGTCCCGAATAGCCAGGGTTCCGAAAACCGGAGATTGAACATCGTGCGAATGGCCGAAATCTGGGCGCTCAGCTGCAGCGACTGGCCGCGGCCAAAGAGGTTCTCCTGCGAGACCTGGCCCTGAAAGATGAAGCTCTCTTGACTCGACAATCCGGCCCCGAGCTGAAAGGTCCCGGTCGGTCGCTCCTCGACCTGGACCTGAAGATCGACGACGTCGGGCCGATCCGTTTGCTGACTGGTAACATCGACGCCTTCGAAAAATCCGAGCCGCTGGATCCGCTGCTGCGATCGCTCAATCGATGATGCCGAGTACCAGTGGCCCTCTTCGATGGCCAACTCCCGGCGAATGACCTGATCGCGAGTGCTCGTATTGCCCACCACTTCGATGCGCCCGATGCGGACCTTTTGGCCCTGATTGATATCGAAGGTCACATCCACGCGCTGGGATTCGGCGTCGATGTCGGTCAATGGCCGAATCTGGGCGTTGGCGTATCCCGCATCCTGATAGAAGCGCTGAAGCTGCATCAGGTCTTGTTGCATCCGCGAATAGCGAAATACTTCCTCGTCGCCGATGCTCGTCATGGCCAAAAGATTTTCCCGATCATCGAGCAAATCGCCCTGAATATCGACATCGCCCGTAAAGTGCTGGGCCCCTTCTTCGATGCGCACCGTGATGTAGAGGTGACGCTTGTCCGGCGACAGACGCAGTGTCGGCATGCCGACCTGAACCTGCACATAGCCGTGGTCGTAGTAGTACGCCATCAGCCGCTGCAGGTCTTCTTCGAAATTTTCCTCCTGGAATGACCCCATCTCCGTGAAAAACGACAGGAAGTTGCCCTCTCGCGTCGCCATGACGCCGCGCAGTTCGCGCTCCGGAATCGCCTCGTTGCCCAGAAAGGTAACGCGCTTGACCTGGACCTCCGAGTATTCCTGAATCTGAAAGGTGATCACCGCCAGGTCCGGTCGGTCTTCGCGAGTGCTGATCTCGAAGTCGACTTCCGCCAGAAAATGCCCCTCATCGCGATACAAGTCGCGGATCGCTTCCGCGGCCCGGTTGACCTGGGCGGTATCGAGAATCGAGAAGCGCTCCAGGTCGACGACCTCTTCGATATCATCCTCGTCGAGTTCATCGAGCCCGACGAAATTGATGGCGTCGATCGCCGGCTTCTCTTCGACGACAAATGTCAGTATGACCCGGTCGTCATCGACGCTCTCGGCTTCCACGCGGATGTCGTCAAAATAGCCCAGCTCGTGAACGCGGTGGATATCTTCGCTGATCTGCCGGCGCTCGATGACATCTCCCGGCCCCGTCTCGATCTGCTGGAGCACGGTATCGACCTCGATGCGCCGCGTGCCCTGGACTTCGACATCGACGACGGTCTTGCCATCCCAGCGGTCGTCATCGTCCGGTGCCGTCGGAGGCGCCGGCTGCGGCTGAGGTTGCTGAGGCTGGGGTTGCTGGGGTTGTGGCTGCTGAGGCTGTTGCGGAGGACTCGGCGGCTGCTCGGTGGAATCCGGAGTCCCCAGATCGGGGTCGCCGAGGTCGGGCGCGTCGAGTTGAGGTCCCGACTCCTGACCGTAGACGACGCCCGGCCAACCGGCGGCGGCAGCGACGGCCGACATCAGTCCTACCGCGATGGCAGTCGGAGCGCCTTTGCTGGTTGAGTTCAATACTT
>CAYUPT010000654.1:0-2601 GCA_964446725.1 uncultured Bradymonadales bacterium
GTCCCGGCGTTGAGCGCCACCGCACCACCGAACGTGCCCGGAATCAGCGTCAAAAATTCGGCGCCGACCCAGCCGTCGGACAATAATCCTCGCGCCAGATGGGCGTTGATGGCGCCGGCGCCGACGTCGATTTCGGCACCATCGTCATCGGCGCCGTCTCGAACCGTCCAATCCGCCAGGTCGTCGACGAATCGAATCACCGGGTCGTCGATTCCGGCGTCGGGAAATAAGACATTGCTGCCGAGCCCGACGCAGTGACATCGTCGGCCGCCCAGCGCACTGAGCAGCGAGTGCAGATCCGGTACCGAACCGACTTCGATCCAGTAGGCGGCGCGCCCGCCGATGCGCAGTGACGAGTGTCGGCTCAGCGGCTCATCGACGGCCAGACGACTTGCTGACGAAGTGCCGTCGGCCCATCGATTGAGTCGTTGGCCAAGGGGCGCCGACGACGTCCATTCGATTGTTTCATTGCGAGCCCAATTCGCCATCTCTTCTCCAACTGACGAGATCCAGAATACACGATAGAGACTGCCCTGCAAGCGGGTTCTTTTCACACCGAAAAGCACTGCTATTCAACAACTTACGGTCAAACCTTGAACCATCATTTAAGGGGTTCGGCGACCCCTCAAGTCGATTCTAGGGGCTAGACCAAATTACGGCCGCACCGATCGACGCCATTTTCCAAATCACTACTTGAGCAATGGAGTGATTGGAGCGTCACCGCTCCCTATCGATCGCGATTTTCGATCATTTCCAGGAGGTGTTCGGCGATCTTTTGGCCGGCCTCGGGCCGGGCCAACGATCGCGCACCTCGTGCAAGATTGAGCAGTGCCTCCGGATTATTGATAAATCCGGTCAGTAAGTTGCGAGCCCGATCGGAGACCAGTTCGTCATCGTCGATCATGACGCCGGCACCGGCCTCGACAACCGATCGGGCATTGGCCCGCTGGTGATCGTCGGCGGCGTGGGGAAAGGGGACCATCAGCGACGGAATCCCCAGCGTCAACACTTCGGCAATCGTCGACGCCCCGGCCCGACAGATCAGCAGGTCCGCCCATCGATACGCAGAGGCCATATCGTCGATAAATTCCACGATCTCGACGTCTCCGCCAAAGTCTTCGTATCGACCGGTCACTTCATCGCGTCGATCCCGGCCGGCCTGATGGCGCACCTCGATGCGCGTTTGGAGTTCACCCATCGCCGACAGCCACTGAGGAATGTCGCGATTAAAGCTGCCCGCTCCACCACTGCCCCCGATAATCAAGATCCGAAAACGGCCGCCCGGCTCCGGCGGCTCGTATGCGCAGTGTTGGGCCTCTTCGATCAACTCCGGGCGCACTGGATTGCCGCAGACCGTGGTGTCGACGCCGCCCAACTCTTCGGCACTGTCGTCGAAGGTCAAAAAGGCGTGGTCGACGACGTGACTCAACAGTCGATTGGTCAATCCGGGATGGGAATTCTGCTCCATCAGCGCCGTCGGCACCCCGGAGAGGGCTGCGATCAACGTAATCGGTCCCGCCGCATACCCACCGACACTGATCGTCACATCGGGATCGAGTCGCTGCAGCAATTGCCGGGCCTGAAGACCACTTTTGGGAAGGCTGGCCAGACTGCTGGCTCGCTCAAAGAGGCTGCCCCCCTTGAGTGCGTCGACATCGACGAGTTCCAGGTCGTAGGGCGTCTCGGGGATGACTCGGGATTCGATTCCCGATTCGGTACCGACGAAGGTGACCCGGCCGTCGGGGACCAATTCGATGAACTCCCCGGCGACGGCAAGGCCCGGAAAAAGATGGCCTCCCGTTCCTCCCCCGGCGACGACAAGATGCGGCGATGACGAATCCATTGCGACTTCCTCTATTCACGAGACAATACCCGGTGCGGGACCGGCACTTCGAGGCTCGTTCCCCGGTCCTTGGATTCAACCCCGTCGATGGCGTCGACGTCAACCGACAGACATCATTTTTCAGTGGTTGGAGGCACCCAGATGACCGGCGGCGCACCGGTCAGTACCCTCCGGCCAATCAGATGGGGCACTGCTACACCGGCGCCGCACACAATCGCAGCGCTCATGAGGTCCCCGGAGGATCGAGGTCATCGCGTCGCTTGAGGATATTCTCTCGCTTCTTCTTCCAGCGCTTTCGCTTCTTTTTGGCCTCTCGTTCTTCTCGGCGAAGCTCCCACCAGTCGGGCTCGTTGCGCGATATATTGAGCAGGATGCCGACGGCGAACATTCCAATGATCACCGACGTTCCGCCAAAAGAGACAAAGGGCAATGTCAGTCCTTTGGTGGGAAGCATACCTGTGACAACGAAGAAATTCGCCATCCCCTGCAGGGCCACCAGCGACGTGAGCCCGAAGGCCAGATACATCCCGAAGGCATCGGTGGCCCGGAAGGCAATACGGTAGCCGCGCCACAAGATCATCAGAAAGAGTCCGACGACGACAATGGTGCCCGCAATCCCGAGCTCTTCGGCGATAATCGTACCGATAAAGTCGTTCCACAGCTCGGGGACATACCCCAGCTTTCCGGCTCCCTCGCCGAGGCCTACACCGGAGAGCCCGGCAGAACCGATGGCGATAAGCGATTCGCTGATCTGGTAG
>CAYUPT010000655.1:0-2598 GCA_964446725.1 uncultured Bradymonadales bacterium
CGATCCGCGATACGGAGCTGGAGGAGATCGCCGAGATGTTCAAGGGACCGACCGCCATCGCGTACAGCGAGGAAGACGCGGTCAGCCCGGCCAAGGTCATCAAGGATTTTGCCGAAGAGCACGACGAATACGAAGTGCGCGGCGGATTTCTCGACGGCGACCAACTCGATACTGCAGGTGTCGAGCAACTGGCCGATATGCCCACCAAAGACGAGATGAGAGCTCAATTTCTGCGTCTGTTGGAGGCGGCTCCCACGAAGCTGTTGCGCGTGTTCAAAGCCGCGCAAAACGACTTCGTTCAGGTCCTGGGCGCCCGCAAACGAGATCTGGATTGATGAGATGTCGGCGCCGTTGTTTCCCCGGTCCATCCGGGTCGACGGAAGCACTGGAGTCGATGTGTCGGATCGAGACGAATATCAACCAATGGTAGATGCCGCGCCCCTCGGGGCGAGCAACCACACAGGAGAATCAAGATATGGCAGATGTAAGCAAAGAAGAAGTCATCGATTACCTCAGCGAATTGAGCGTCGTCGAGCTCTCGGACCTCGTCGGAGAACTCGAAGACAAGTGGGACGTCAGCGCTGACGCCGCCGTGGCCGCAATGCCGGCCGGTGGTGCCGCTGGTGGAGGCGCAGAAGAAGAAGAACAGACCGCCTTCGACGTCATTCTCGAAAGCTTCGGTGACCAGAAGATCAAGGTCATCAAAGCGGTCCGTGAAATCACCGGACTGGGCCTCAAAGACGCCAAAGAAAAGGTCGAGAGCGCCCCGACGCCCATCGAAGAGGGACTGGAAAAGGAAGACGCCGAAGACCTCCAAGAGCAGCTTGAGGAAGCCGGCGCGGAAGTCGAACTGAAGTAATTCAGGGCGACCGAATAAAGCCCGCCATCTGGCGGGCATGGAAGAAAAAACCCGCGATCTCCGGGCAACGGAGGTCGCGGGTTTTTTGTTGTTGAAGGGTGGCAATGGCCCGGCGAGGAGCCGGGCCACCGGGGATTACTCATCGCCGTCGGCGTCGTCGCCCTCTTCGGCGAGCATGGCGTCGACCTGGTCGGCAAAGGCGCCGATGGTCTGGCTGTCGCCCCAGCCCGGAATATCGGTGTCTGTGTCGCTCAGGGCCTGGACTTCGTCGCGAACGGCCGTCTCGCCGAGTTGTCCGGCACAGCGGAGGCCCAGAAGCTGGGCGGGCCACTGATCGGAGCCCAGGAGCTCGGCGAGGACGTCGGGGTCGTGGTCCATCTCGCCGCGCTCGATGTTGGTGTCGGCGTAGACGCAAAGCTGGGAGACGTAGCGCCGAAGCGAGTCGTCTTCCGGAAGTTCGTATTCGTCGGAATCGACGGGGAGGGCGGCGGCGATGTCGATGAGCCCGGAGGTGCCCAGGGCGTCGATCACGGCGTTGGCGCTGGCCCACCGGAAGGGGGCGGGGCGATTTTCGATGATGCCGACCAGCACGGCGACGGCGTCGTCGCTGCCGATGGTCGCCAGGGTGTCGAGGGCCGCCTGTCGAAATTCGTTGTCCATCTCGTCGTCATCGATGGCCATGTCGAGATAGGGGACGATGCCGTCGCTTTGGGCTTCGATGACGGCGTGGCGCAGGTCGTCATCGAGATCGGGGTGTTGTTCCTCGGCGATCTCGGCGATGGTTTCGTCGATGACGAAATCGGCTTCGTCGTCGGTATGACGCCGAAGTGAGCCGGCGGTGGTGCGAGGGTCGTGGGTTTCGTGAAGCCAGTTCGTCACCAATTCGGCGGCGTTGTCTCCGGCGTATTGGACGAGCAACGGTAGGTTGGTTTCGGCGAGCTGGGTGCGCAGCTCCTGGTCTTCGCTAATCCAGGCGCGGATAATCTCCGAGGCCTGCTCCTGGTATTGTTCACTGAGGTACGGGTGGAGCCGGTAGATGGCGTCCACAGCCTGGACGGCGGCGAAATCCTCGATCGGAATTTCGGCGCCTTCTCGCAGCATCTCGTCGGTGAGTTCCGGGAAGTCCTGTTCGTCCCACATCGACTGGATGGTGGGCATGGCTTCGTCGGCCAGCTGCTGGCGCATCTGCTCGTCTTCGACGGCGTCGAGCGTTCGCGGCACGCGGTCACTCTCGCCTTCTTCGATGAGAATCTGGATGGCGCGGATGCGCACATCGGTGGGTTCGCCGTCGTCTTCCGCCCAGGTGGCGAGCTGGGCCATTCCATCGCGGGCATCGCGCCACTCCTCGAGGTCTTCCGGGGAGCGCTCGCAGCCGGTGCCAAAGGCCAGAAGGCCCACGAGCAGGGCGATGAGGATATGTCCGGGGGACAGTTTGGTGGTGATCGATTGATTCATGGGATACTCCCCTGTGTCCGTGCGTTCTATACGTTACTTTAGCCAGTATTCGGGCTCCAACGTATAGTTAGGACCATTCCGATGTCTACCTTCCGGCGGTATGTTGTCAAACTTTGCTCCCCACCGGCACAAGACCGGATGGGGCCGCAGCGGGTAGCGGCGCCAGCGTGCGGTATGTTGTCAAACTTTGCTCCCCACCGGCACAAGACCGGTTGGGGCCGCAGCGGGCAGCGGGCGGCAGCGTGCGGTATATTGTCAAACTTTGCTCCCCACCGGCACAAGAC
>CAYUPT010000656.1:0-2595 GCA_964446725.1 uncultured Bradymonadales bacterium
CGTTGTTGCGATTGCCGCCGGGTCGTGTCAGGCTTGGAACCACGCTGGACTTGTTCACATTCGCTGGTTTGACGCAGTACAAGGTGAGACCTATCGACGCTGCACTACTGATATCGATGTCGGCGGCGCCCCGTTTTGATGCGCCATTTATCGACCGGCTACGGCGCGGCGATGAGGAGGCGTTTTCCAATTTGCTCGATGCCTATCACGGGCCGTTGTTTCGCCTTGCGATGTCGCTGGGCGCGTCGGAGGCGTCGGCCGAGGAGATCGTCCAGGAGACCTGGGTCGCCGTCATCGATGGTCTCGACGACTTCGAAGAGCGATCGACACTCAAGACCTGGATCTTTGCGATTCTGACCAATCAGGCCCGGCGTCGGACCAAGCGCGATGCGCGGATGCCGCCATTGTCGTCGGTCTTCTCCGATGAGGCCATTAAAGACGTGGTCGAAAACCAGGAAAACCCCTGTCCGCGAAGTGCACCGACGCGCAGCTTTTCGTGGAGTATCAATCCCTCCGATCGCACCATGCAGCGGGCACTTTTGGAGGTCGTCCAGGAGGCGATCGATGAGCTTCCGACCAGCCAGGGCACGGTGGTCATTCTCCGCGATTTCGAGGGGCTGGAGCCCCCGGAGGTCTGCAAAATTCTCGATATTTCCGATGGCAACCACCGCGTGTTATTGCACCGCGGTCGGATCGCGATACGGGAGGCGGTCAATGCCTATTTTGCACAGCACGAAGACGAGGAGACGCCGTGATTACCTGTGATGAATTTGTGGCCCGGATCAGCGATTACCTCGATGACCGGGTACCGATGGGCGAGCGCATCGGATTGTGCATGCATCGGTTGCTGTGCATTCGCTGCCGCAATTTTTATCGCCAGCTCAAAGAAATCGTCGCCTTCGTCGAGGAATTCGGCGATCCGCCCGAAATTGAGCCGACGAAGCTCGAGCGTCGGCAGTTGATGGAGCGTTTTCGCGACACGCACGGAACGACGGGAGCGTAAGTTCCATGGTTCCCCGCCGCAGCGCCCGGCTTCGATGTGGGCGCATTATCGAAAAATCCAGCCGCAATGTATGAGCTATCGAGGAGATGAGGATGGTGTCTAAACAGAAGAGTCGCATGCCCGCAAGTCGTGTCGCGGGGATCGCCGCCGCCGTCGCCGTAATGGGTATTGTTGGGGCGACGGCCGTCGCCGATGACGGTGCCCAGCAGTGGACGATTGACGGCGATCGATCGTCGATCGAATTTGTCAGTGATGCTCCGATGGAGCGGATCGTCGGGCCCCGTGAGCAGCTGGAAGGGGCGGTGTACTTCGATGCCGACAACGTGTCGCAGACCCGCGGTGAAATTCGATTTCCCGTCGACTCCATGCGCACCGGAAATAGCACCCGCGACCGCCATCTGACCCAGGAGTCCTGGCTGCACGCCGACGAATATCCCGAGATTACATTCCAGATCGAGGGCCTGGAAGACGTGGAGACGGCGCGCTCCGAAAATCGCATCGACTACCGGGGAACGGCCACCGGAACCGTGGAGGTCCGCGGCGTCGAGCAGGACTCGGAAGCCACCGTGGAATTCGCCGTCCTCCCCGAGCGCGGCGTGGCTCGAATTCAGCCCGAATTCCAGCTTCGACTCGCCGATCACGACGTCGAGGGCGCGGATAACAACATCGGCAACGAGGTCGGTGAAGTGATCGATATCAAAGGTCTCATCTACGCCAATGCGGAGTGAGCCATGGAGCGACTTCCCAGCACCTCAGTATTAGTCGGCGTCGGAGTCGTATTTCTCGTTGTGGCCGCCGGGGTCTTTGGCTACTGGCAGCTCAGCGGCGGATACTTCGTGACCCAGTATCAGGTCGAGCAGACCGTCGTCGAAGAGGACGAATTCGGCGGCGAAATCGAGCGAACGGTCATGGAAGACGAGTTTCGCTTCGGCCTGATGCCCGACAAGCCCTATGACGGCGCCATTACCCTGGGAGGATTACCCGGCGGACTGGCGGTGGTGTTGTTGATTCTGGCAGCTCTCAAGAAACGAAATGAATAGTAGACGGGAATCGATCGATGAGTGACGAAAATCGCCATTTTTCCCGCCGCCAGGTCCTAAAATCGCTGGCGGCGGCCGCCGTCTGTCCGGCGGTCGTCGGCTGTGAATTCGCCACGATTCGCGACGGCGATGCCGTCGACGAGTCCCGGTTCTCCATCGATGATGCGGGCTACGGAGCACTGCGCGATATCGGGGGAACGGCCTGTCATAGCCACGGCGCTCAGCCGATATTATTGGTTCGGACCGCCGACGATGAAGTGGTGGCCTTCGACCGCATATGCCCCCATCAAAACCGCGATATGGGCGATTGCGACGGCAATCCACTGCCCGCCGAATGGGACGACGAGCGCGACATTTTGATCTGTGCGGTTCACGGCAGCGCCTTTGGTACCGACGGCGAATTTGTCGAGGGTCCGGACCCGGATACCACTCCCGATATTGCGACATTTCCCGTCGAATTCGATGCCCGAAGCGGCGATGGTACCGTATTTTCCGATGAACCGACCTGATGACCACGACGCACTGGCCCTACCGCCCGGTAGCGCAGCCGAG
>CAYUPT010000657.1:0-2593 GCA_964446725.1 uncultured Bradymonadales bacterium
TAAATATCTCCCTGGAGCCGTTTGGCGGCCACCAGAGCGCCCATACTGATGCCGATTGAAATTCCGGAGGTCGGCACATCTTCGGGGACGAAGATCGCAAAGGCGATAAAGAGAACGACCGCCACCGCTCCACCGATAAGGGTGTTGTTAAAGGCCTTGTCGTCGCCGAGGGCACGGTAGTTTTCGGCCAGCAACCAGAGGCCGGCGACGAGAGACCCGAAAAAGGTCGCAGCAAAGACCTGGGTCGGCGAGTACAGTGAATACGGCGGCGCCTCGTCGACATCGTCGCCCGGCGGGCTGTGGACGCTGCCATCGGGGCCCAGTTCGGCTTCTGGAGCCTATAGGGATCGAAGGAGTCGTCGGACGTCATCGCAAGCTCCGCGGGGATCGGTGAACGATGGTCGCTGAATAGCTGGTAGGGATATTGTTCCACAGCCGTGTCGGTGAAGTCCATTGGCGCGGCCCGAGGTGCAAGCCCGCTGGACCTCGATTGCAACCACCGCTGTCCCTTGCTCGATCTGATCGATGATATTCTGGAGTTGACGAATATCGAATCCGGAAAACTGGAGATCTGATGTCATCGTTTCCAGGTTTCAACAGGGGACGAAGCGGTGTTCGATACCGTCGAGCATCGCATCGGCGACAGTGGATCAAGCAACGAAGTGTCCCGCGAATACCGGCCGGCGATGAGCAGCCGTCGGACCCGGGTTTGAGGGACGAGCAAATATTCACAACTCGAGACAGGAGCGGACCATGGAGAGCGCGGAGCGCAATGGAGTTGAGCTTTCGTATCGCGTCGTCGGAGACGGCGACCGAGATCTACTACTGGTGCACGGCTGGATGGTGTCGGGGACGGTCTTCGACGAATTGATCGAAGCACTCGATGGGGAGCGCTGGAGGCTGATCGTCCCCGATCTTCGGGGGGCCGGGGCGTCCGGCGAATCCGAGTCGTACCGACTCCAGGACTACGCCGGCGATCTGGAGGCCATTGTCGACGCCGCCGGCGCCTCGTCGGTTTCGATCGTCGGCCACAGCATGGGCGGTCAGATCGCGCAGCTCTTTGCGGCGACCTATCCGGAGCGCGTCGAGCGGATGGTCCTGTTGAGTCCCGTCCCGGCCTCCGGCATCGAGTTGCCCGAGGAGGTCGACAAATTATTTCGGCAGTCCGGCGCCGACCGCACCCGTAAGGCGCAAATTCTCGATATGGCCTGTCTGGATCTGCCGGATGCCGCCGCGGGTCGTCTCCTGGACGCCGCGGAGGCCATCTCGCCGGACTGCATACGCCAGTCCTATCGGGCGTGGACCACCGGCGGTTTTCGACAATCTCTATCGCAGATCACAGCGCCGACATTGGTGGTCGCCTCCGACGACCCATTTTTGCCCGCCGAATTGCTCGAGACCGCTGTGGTCGAGCCCATCGCCGATGCCCGCCTGGTTCATATTGGCGGGGCGGGCCACTACATTCCCGTCGAACGCCCCGGGCAGACCGCTGATGTCGTCGAGGACTTTCTCGATGACCCGTCGCACATCTCACCGGCCGTAGGAGGTGGTTGACGTCCGTCGACACAGATGGTCGGCGGCCCGACGGTCCTGAGGGCCGGTCGGGATCGGCGGGCCGTTGTGTTCAACCCGGGGGAGCCTATACAAATAAGGGGAAATAATGACTATGGCGTTGGCAGTCGGCGGCGGTCTGTTGGAGATTAAATCGGTCCCGAGGTTTCGGACTGTACGGGCGTTCTCGAGCGTATTAGAGAATGACGTACTGCGGTCTACCGGCCGGTCTACCGGCCGTCGGGACCCGACCGCTGCCACCTTGTCCGGAGTGTCCCGGGGCCCGGAGCGATGGGGCGCTGACGCTCTGCTAAGTGCAGTATTCTGGAGTGCTCAATGCGAAGCGAAACTAAAATATCGATTGCCGTATCGGCGCTGCTGGTGGTGGCGGTTGGCGCGACGATTCGCCACGGGGCGTGGTTAGAGGCCGCTATTATTGCTGCCGTCGGTCTCGCCGTCATTGCCATGACTCATCTGTGGCTCAAGCCCTACGACGAAGTCACCGAGGCGCTCGAGACGTTGGCCAACGGTGACCTTTCACAGTCGCGGTTGACCGTCGAATCCGGCGGACAACTGGGGCGGATGGCCACGGCATACAATCAGCTTTTGACACAGCTTCGATTGCTCAGCGAGGAGGCCACGGAGCTGGCCAATGGGACCATCGGCGTCCAGTCCCTTCAGGAAAAGGTGCTGGAGACCGGCCAATTATCGGTCGTCGATTTGCCGACCAGTTCCAGTCAGGGCGATCTCAACCGCAGTTTCGCACAGTTGACCAATCAACTTCGACGGCTGACGGTCAAAGCTCACATCATCGCCAATGACGAATTGTACAACCGGGCGCTCGACGAGGAATTGCCCGGTGAGATGGGAGACGCCTTCGGATTGATGGTCGCCAACCTCAGAGAGTTGGCCGGCCGCGCCGAAGAGATCGCCGACGGCGACCTGTCAGAGGGCGTCGACGGTGACGGCGACCTGGCCACGGGCTTTAACGAAATGGTCGCCGGTCTGCGTGAACTCGTCGAGGAGATAACGCAGAGTGCAT
>CAYUPT010000658.1:0-2591 GCA_964446725.1 uncultured Bradymonadales bacterium
GTGCGATAGCAACGGGTCACCCGTCCCCGCCGCCGAAACCGCGATTGCGATAGCAACGGGTTACCCAACGCCGGCGCCAAACCTTTGACACCCCCGCCTCACTGTGCGAAAAACCACCTCCCATGCAGTCTGATACCGCCACATTTATCACCTGGGACGGACCGGACCAGAACTATCTGGAGTCCCTCTTTTTGCCGATCTTCGACGGCGCCCGCAGCGCCGATCTCGATTTTACGGTCCTCCAGTTTACCTGGGGCCCCGACGAGCTGCGGGAGTCGATCCGGCGGACCGCCGCCGGCCTTCAGATCCCCTACGAGGTCCACACCGTCTGGCGGAAGCCACTGAAACTGGCGACGGCGGCCATGATCGCCGCCGGCGCCGCCCGCATCATCGCCCACGCCAGGCGCCACGGCACCACGGTGTTGATGCCCCGCTCGATCATCCCGGCGGCCATGACCCTCATCGCCCGGCGACGCCTCCCGGATGTGCGCATCGTCTACGACAGCGACGGATTTATGGCCGATGAGCGCGTCGAGTTTCAGGGCTGGAGTAGCCAGGGCATCACCTACCGGATTTTTCGCGACGTCGAAGCCCAGATATCGCGCGTCGCCGACCGTGTCATGACCCGCAGCCACAGCGGCGCCGACATCCTTCGCGAGCGCGTCGGCCCCGAACTCGACGACATCTGCGTGGTTCCCAACGCCAAGGACGCCGACCAGTTCAGCCCCCGAAGCGCCGATCGACGCCGCGAGATGCGCCGCATCTCCGATATCGACGACGACGCCCCCTTTATCATCTACGCCGGCTCTCTAGGCCCGCGCTACAAGCCCGAAGCGCTCTTCGAGTTATTTCGCCGCATCCACGACCGCGACGATCGAAGCCGGCTGATGGTACTGACCGGAAATAAGGAGGTCGCCCGCTCGATGATCGACGCCGACGACTACCCGTCGCGGGCCGTCTCCGTCGGCCGCGTGGCCCCCGACGAGGTCGCCGACTACCTGGCCAGCGCCGATCTGGGCATCTCATTTCGCGAGCCGTCGTTTTCCCAGCGCGGGGTCTGCCCGATCAAAATTGCGGAGTATCTGTTGTGCGGCCTGCCCACCGTGGCGTCCACCGGCGTCGGCGACGTCGCCGATCAGATCGACGACTCCGTCGGCATCGCCGTCGATGACGTCGACGACGCGACACTCGACGGGATCGTCGACGACTTCTTCGAGCGCATCCTGCCCGACCGCGACGGCTTTCGCGAGCGCTGCCGACAGACCGGCCTCGACCATTTTGGCCTCCACCGCGCCGCCCGCGGATACCGCCGGGCGCTGGGAGTTGATTGATGCGCATCCTCTTTCTGACCGAGGGAACGACGATCCCGGCCTCCCGGTTTCGCGTCGGCCAATTCATCCCTCATTTTCGAGACCGCGGCATCGAATGCGTCGTCCGCCCCGGCTACGGCGATCTCTACAACCAGATCGCACCCACGCCGCTGGGCGCCCCCTACAAATTGGTGACGCGACTGATGCGCATTGTGCGCTCTGTGGACGCCGGGGCCTTCGATGTTGTCTTTTTGCAGCGACCGGCCCTGCCCTTTACAGCGCTTCCCGAACAACTGATTCACGGGCTCAACGACCGCACCATCTTCGATGTCGACGACGCCATCTTTTTGGCCCCCGACGGAAGCGACCATCCCACGGCGGGCCCCGCCTTCGCGGCAATTGTCGACACCGTGGAGCACGTCATCTGCGGAAATACCTTTCTCGCCGACCGCGTCGACCACCCGGACAAGACGACGGTGATCCCGACGGTCATCGACTGCGAGCGCTACCGGCCCGCCGCCGATAGCACTGCCGCCGGCGACGACCTCACCATCGGCTGGATGGGCACGGCCAGTAATTTTCACTCCCTTAGAATCGTCGCCCCCGTCGTCGAGCAATTCCTCGACGATCACCCCGATACGCGCTTTCGCATCGTCTCCAACGAGACCTTCCCGGACCTCGCCCACCATCCCCGCGTCGAAGAGATCCGGTGGTCCAGCGAGACCGAAATTCCGCTCTTGCAATCCTTCGACATCGGACTCATGCCCCTGGTCGACACCCCGGCCTCTCGCGGCAAATGCGGATTCAAGATGATCCAGTATATGGCCGTCGGCACGCCGGTCATCTCGTCGCCGGTCGGCGCCAACGTCGATATCTTCCAGGGCAGCGACGCCGGCTTTCTGGCCGGTGACCACGCCGCTTGGGGACGGGCGTTAGAGCGCCTCGTCGACGACGAGCAACACCGCCTCGACTGCGGCCGCTCCGCCCGACAACACGCCGTCGAATACTACTCGATCCGAAGCGTCATCGACGACTATATCGAGTTATTTTCCACGGTCGCCTCACCCCAACCGTCATAAGCTTCTCCCGTCACCCCGGGCGACCCGAGCAAACCCGGCGCTCCTAAAGGTCGCACCGGGCTATCACAGAACATTTTGCAACTCGGTCGACTCCCGCACCAGCTCGGGAGCCTGGGGGTGCGATAGAAACGGGTTATCCGTCCCCATCGCCGAAGCCGAGGACGCGATAGCATCAGCCTACCCCAACCGTCATAAGCTTCTG
>CAYUPT010000659.1:0-2590 GCA_964446725.1 uncultured Bradymonadales bacterium
ACCACGTCCGGCGGCTGGGCCTTGTGCGCAGTCCCGCCCGGAAATTGCCGATTGCGGAACACCAGGGCGTCGACTTTGGCGTCGAAGACGATAGGGACCGAGCCAACAATGACGCCAACCAGGGCGGAGACGTCGGTGTCGCGATTGGTGGAAGGAGGCGCTGGTCACTGTTGACATCCACGCTGCGCCGAGTTTCCCTCCACAGTGTTGGCACTGGCGATCAGGCCGCTGGTTCTTAATTTTCAACCAGGCACGAGATTCAATTTGCGCCGCAGACTTCAAACACTTCAGGACCGATTCGAAGAAGACGCAACGCGATTCCACCATTCTGAAGTGTTGCGCGGGCTCAATGCATCGGACGTCGGCATTTGCGATCTCGCCGATCTGCATCGTGCGACCGAGCGAGAATACGCGTTACTCGTACGGCGAACCGAAGATTCTGAGGAACGGGTGTTGATTCGCGGCACCGTAAACGAAACTTCGCTCCCGTCGAGTTTCCTCAATCAGGGATTTATCTGGTACGCTCATTCGCACCCGAATGACTGCACAACCGCCTCCGGTGCTGATCGACAGGCACTACAGGCATTCGCTGATGCCACAGGACAGCAGAAATCGGTGATTGTAACGGCATCCGGAAGTTGCGAGGCTTTCACGGAGTATCAGGACTTGTCGAACTGGACCCCACCATGACCGCACGCCTCTGCCCCATATGTGGCGGATCACTCGAGGAAGGCGACGCCACCTTCGAGATCCCCAGATTACCTCCGCGATACGGCTTCGAGGAGATCGTGGGGAGGGCACATCGGCGTTGTCTACTCGATTATGAACTCCGCAACGAGCTGCGAAGCGCCATTGCTCGCTCCATTGCCGGGGCCGTTCATTCCCCACCGGAACGTCTGTTGCGTGTCGTCGACGGCTCGATGTTGTACGTCTATGACTCCCGGCCGCAGGAACACAACGTCTGGAACCTGGCCGACTTTGTTACTTTCACGATTGTGGACCGGTCGCTGGACGATATCCGCAGCGCGGCACCGGGCGACACTGTTGCGATCGCTTCACGCCCTCAGACAGAGCTCGAATTCCTGTCTTCCAGCGTTACGCGCCTCCAGACGCATTCAGCGACCATTCCGATGCCGACGTTGGGGCTTCAACGATTGAACGCTCTCTTCTCCCCAAAACGCCATATTGAGGCGGCCGATGCAACGGTGCGGTTGAACTCGGTTTCCGGAGAAGAACTCCCGGATTGCGATTCCATAGTCGGCTGGTTTGCAGATATGCTCGATGTTGAACCTCCGCCCGTTTTGCTCCGGGCTGTCCCCGGAATCCCCGGGACGTACTCTCTTGCCGGTGTAGATCCCCATACTCCTGTCGCGCCCGCACTGGCCGGCGGACCACTTCGATTTAGAATTTCGCCAGACTCCGAGGTGGAAGTCATGCCTAGTTCGACCAGGGTTCCCGAAGGCACGACGGAGCTGCACGACCGCGGTCCAGAAGATCAGCAGCCACTTCGAGAACCGGCAGACGTCCCCGTCTGATCTGAGAGGTTTTGGTATGTATGTGACCGCACAACGTGTCTATAGAATCGAAGGGCGACATCGGCAGGGCATCAACGGATTCTTGTACCCCCATGAAGATCGCGAAATCGCACACACGGACTCTGGCCAGCCAGACGTCGAAGCAGTCGCCGAGCACCCGCCCGGAGAGCCGGCCGAACGAATCTATTCACTTAAGCCCGGCGGCAACGGTGTCCTCTCTTATCTCGATGTCACATGCCCTGATGATACTTCGCTCGACAGGCTGCGGGCCGCGTTCAGCCGGTTCGATGATGTCGTTCCCCGGGAAATAGGAGAGTATACCTTCGAACACACTGAAATCTTTGAAGGGATTGGGGTTCGGATCTATCTCAGTCCCCGTACCATCCTGTCTCCCGATCTCGAATACCGCTCGCTTTCCGAGACGGTGATCCGCCTGATCGCGATGTATCGAGGAATGGACGTATCGACTCTTCGAATAAATAGAGACAAAATCGAAGATACCTGGCAGTTCCGTCGGTTGACGGGCAAACCCGATGACCGGGCAATTACCATCGATCGTGAGACCCGACGGGCCTTCGAGCATACCGGCGGCTCCGTCTACTCGATGGTCGCCGAGAACCTCTTTGACAGAACCCCCGAACAACTGCTCGAACACGGAGGCGTCGAAGTCATGGATGTCCACAGCGGTGACATCATCTGGCGCGGGCCCTGAGCCGTTTGTTTGCAATTTGCCTTGCCACCTCGTCGGCGATGATAAGGCCACCGACTGACTTGTAGTATCGGAGAATCGCCTTGTCAGCGGCCATAACGGCGATGACAGCGCCGGGAACTCGCATCGGCTCGTCCCGGCGCGGAGATGTCATCGGCTCCAACCACGGTTTTGGTGCACCGAAAACGTCAGCCTCGAAGGCCCCGGTTGCCTTGTGCGACCGGGGAATATGCCTTGTGAGATAGAACCGAAGCCCACCCCAACTTATCGCTGTGGCGGGCTCGTCCCGCCACCACGTCCGGCGGCTGGGCCTTGTGCGCAGTCCCGCCCGGAAATTGCCGATTGC
>CAYUPT010000660.1:0-2588 GCA_964446725.1 uncultured Bradymonadales bacterium
GCTCGACGCGGACTCGGGCGCCGGCCGAAATCTCCCAGCCGTCGTCGGTGCGCCGCACATCGCCGTCATCGTCGACGGCCTCGTAGCTTCGCTCCACCGTAAAGCCCTGATTTTCCGGCGGCAGTTCTCGCGAGCGCGGCGCGTAATTGACGCCCATCCGGTAGTACATCCGGCCCGCTCCGTCGCGCTGAAAGACGACGGGAAGCCGGTCGCCGCCGCCCATCAAAAAGCGCATCGGGACATGGACGTGGTGGCGCTCGGTGCTCCGTCCGCGAAATTCGTGTTCCGCGATCTGTCGGTCGCCCAGCCAGGCCCGGGCGATGTAGTCGGGCTCGGTGTCTTCGTGGGCGTCGAAGTAGCGCCGCATCGCCATGATGATAAAGACATTTTCCTGGGTATTGGACCACCGCCCGCGCTGGCGGTGGCCCAAAAGCCCGCGCACCACCTTGTCGACAAGCGGGTGGTCCGGATCGACCTGCATCAACCCGTCGAGGACCACGCCGTCGGTGCGCCGGGTAGTGTGCAAAATGCGATGAGCGCCGCGGTCGTAGGTCTCCTGGAATTCGGCAGTGGCCGCCGTCTCCTGGACCTGGTTGGTGATCCGTTGCAGGACCTCTTGTTCGCCGATCGTGGCCCGGTCGGCCATCGGAAGCAGCCAGCCCAGGGCCTCCATCGAAAGTCCGTCGATGCCGTAGCGGCTGATGACGGCATCGACTTGAGCTGACGACACGTCTCGGTCGGACTTGTCGAGCACGCTCAACGCGTAGGCCGACACAGCACCGGCGGCCCGACTTCCGTAGTCGCTGAGCTGTCGATCGATCTGAATCAGGTAGTGAATGGCCTGTTGAAGCGAGCGGCCCGGGACCTCGATGCCCTGACTGTCGGCCTTCACCAGCGCGTTGGCGGCGTGAACCGAGATATAGGGAGAGGACTCCCGGGAGCTCGACCAGTAGCCAAAGCCACCATCACCTTGCTGCAACTCGGTGAGTTCGTCGACCCATTGCTCAAGCGACGCCTCCAGCTCGTCGGGCTCCGGTAGATCGTCGGCTTCGAAGGCGTCGAGGACATCGTACAAAGACAGCACCGACAGGATGCGGCTCGCGAGTTGGGGGGCAGCCCGGAAGCGATAGGTCGTCAGGTGAATGAAGGCGTCGGTCAGCGCCTGGAGCTGAGTCGACGACGTCGACACCTCCAGGCCGCCGTATTGCGGGTAGGCGTCTTCGGGTACGCGAAGTCCCTGGAGCACGGCGTCGTCGTCTCCGATGTCGATGGTGCCGTAGGTGGCAAAGGCCTCGGTCGTCGCCGGCGTCATCACCGGCAGGCGGACCAATTCGGCATCGTCGTAGTCGTCGTCGGAGATCGCGATCTGGATGCGCGTGTCCCCCGCCGACAGCGCGTGGGCGGCGAATCGAAGTTCTCGCCGCTCACCGGCTGCAACATCGATATTTCGCCCCGGATTTTCGATCCAGGAAAGGCCCGCCGTGGCCCGCAACGCGACGTCGACGCTGCGGTCTCTGTCGGATTGGTTGTGGATGACCACCGGCAGATCAAAACTGTCGCCGACATTGACAAAACGCGGCGCCGAGGGGCTGACCATCAGCGGTTTGCGGGCGGTTATGTCCGTCTCACCGCTTCCAAAGGTGACGTCGTCGTCGCCGACGGCGACCGCCATCAGCCGGTAGCGCGTCAGGCTATCGGGAAGGGTCTCGGTGACTTCGACTCGGCCGTCGGCGTCGGTGACGAGATCGCTTCGATACAGCGCAAGCGCGTCGAAGACCTCGCGAAGGTCGATGGCATCCGGCGGGCTGCCGCCGACCTCGTCGCTCGCCGCCATTCGCGCGACCACCTGAGTGCTTCCGACCTCGGCCTCGGCATCGACAGCCCCCAGACCACCGACTCGTCCATATCCCTGGCCGCCGCCTGTAGAACGCATCGCCTCTCGAGCCTCCCCTTCGGGCATCTCTTCCAGGTCATCGCCGTCGTCGAGGAGCATCCAGTTGCGGCTTCGAAGATCGCTGACTCCCGAGGACCGACCGGGAAAAAATGCCGCCAGCGGATCCGCCAATTGGTAGTCGCTGAGCGCCAGCACCGATTCGTCGACGCCAAATAACAAGACCTGGGCGCCGCCGACGGGCTCGCCTCCGTGGTCGGTGACCTGAAGATCGATGTCGACGTCTTGACCGGGCTCGACGACATCGCCTTCGGGCTCGATATCGACGTCCAGGGTCCGCGGCCCGCGATCGATATCGAGTTCCAGCGCACCGGAGGCGAAGTGGTCGTAGTCGTAGCCATCGCCGACGCCGAGTCCCACGACCTGGACGTGGACGTTGGGGATCATGGTCTCTTCGATATCGATATCGACGACCGGATCGTCTTCGGTCAAGGTCACGCGGCGCCGGTCGTAGCGGCCGTCGCGTCGAAGTTCGACGACCGCCTCCAGCGGATAATAGGGCGCCTGCACCAACAACTGCGCGGTGTCGCCGACCGCAAATTCGTCGGCCCCGGGAACCAGCACCAATTCGTCTTCTTCGGCGGTTTCGGCCCCCCGCTGGTCACGCCCGGAGACCCAGAATACGAACTCCGTCTCC
>CAYUPT010000661.1:0-2588 GCA_964446725.1 uncultured Bradymonadales bacterium
CCGACCCGATTCTGACGGGTATTGGGTTGTCGACGTTATTCCCCCTGGCTCCCTCCCTTTCGTCCGGTCACCAGGGGCTACGATCCACTCTCGACGGGTGTTGTTTTACCGGCGCTATTTCCCTACCGCTCTTATCTCCTTTGCCCCTTTGCTCCTTTGCGGTTCCAATCGTTTTTTTCTTAGCGGTCGAATCGGAGCTTTGTCTCTTCGACCAGACCGTACAGTACGGGGACCACGAAGAGGGTCAGCAACGCCAGCGTCATCCCGCCGACGATCGGCACCGCCATCGGAATCATCACGTCCGCTCCGGCGCCGTAACTCGTCAGAATCGGGAGCATGGCCAAAATGGTGGTCGCCGTCGTCATCAGACAGGGCCGAATTCGGCGCATTCCGGCATCGACGACGCACTGACGCGCCTCGTCGAGCGACTCCGGCGGCTCGCGTTCAAAACGCTGCTTGAGATAGGTGGAGATGACGATCCCGTCGTCGGCCGCAATCCCGAATAGCGCGATAAATCCGACCCAGACGGCGACACTGAGATTGATGGCCTCCACCTGAAACACATCGCGCAAATTGGTCCCCAGAATCCCGATATCTAAAAACCACTCCTGGCCGAAGAGCCAAAGCATGATAAAGCCGCCGCTAAACGCCACCGCCACGGCGCTAAAGATCGCCAGCGATGTCCACACCGAGCGAAATTGCAGATAGATGAGGCTAAAGATGATCAGAAGCATCAGCGGGACGGCAAACATCAGTGTTCGCTGAGCGCGCAGATTTTGCTCGTATTCGCCGGCAAAATCAAAGCGCACGCCCTCCGCAAACTCGATGTCACCGTCGTCGAGTTGTCGCTGTAGGGTGTCGTCGACGGACTCCACGGTATCGATGGGCCCTGCTCCTTCGGCGCTGTCGAACATCACGTAGCTGACGAGCGACGCATTTTCGCTCCTGACGGCCTCTGGCCCGCGAAGATACTCCACATCGGCGACCTCGCCGATTGGAATCTGGGCGCCGTCGCCGGTGGTGACGAGAATCTCTTCGATGCGCTCCGGTGAATCGCGCATCTCGCGCGGATACCGAATTTCGACGCCGAACCGCTCGCGCCCCTCGACCGTCTCCGTCACCTGTCGACCGCCGATCGCGGTATCGACGGTGCGCTGGAAGGCCGTCATCGTAATTCCGTGTCGCGCCAACTGTGAGCGATCCGGTTCGACATGGATATAGGGTTTTCCTACGGGTCGGTCGGCATTGACCGCCGATTCGTTGACCATCGGGTGATCGAGCAGAACCCCTTCGACCTGGGTGCCGGCGTCTGCGAGGTCTTGGAGATCGTCGCCCTGAAGCCGGACTGCCATCGGCGCCCGGATCCCGGCCTGAAGCATCACGATTCGGGTGCTGATCGGCTGGAGTAGCGACGCCGACGTCAGGCCCGGGATATCGTTGGTAGCGTCGACGATTTCGTTCCAGATATCGCGGGGGACCTCGATGTGGTCGCGCCAGTTGCGGTAGGGCCGACCGCTATCGTCGGCGATGAGTTCCCCGTCGTCGTCTCGCAAAAATTCGCCGTCTTCGAAGGCAAAGCGCTTGCGCTGGCCCTGGTCGTCGAGTTTGAACTCCGGTTCGTAGGTGATCACCGTCTCCAGCATCGAGATCGGCGCCGGATCTAGCGGCGTATCGGCTCGGCCCAGTTTGCCGACCGACATCTCGACTTCCGGAACCGATTCGATAAGCAAGTCGGCCTGCTTCGTCATCTCCAGCGCCTGGCCCATCGACGCATGGGGCATGGTCGTCGGCATATACAGAAAGTCGCCCTCGTCGAGGTGCGGCATAAACTCGCGGTCCAGCCCCTGGACTTCGTGGTGCATCCACTGGCCGGCGTCACTTTCGTGAACACTGTCGGGAAGCCATCCAAAGACCTGGCCGAATCCAAACCAGATCGTCACTCCGGCGACGACGAGGATCGCCGGAATCGGCAAAAACACCGCTTTGTGATCGAGAATCCATCTCAGTATGCGCCGATATCCGAGTCGAAACGCCCAGAAAACGCCGAGCAATCCGCCGACGAGGGCGATCACGAAAATGAAGTTGAGGAGACCTCCCTGATCGGCGCCCAGGGGCATCCAGGAGTGGGTCAACAGCCACGCCGTCGCCGCGATAACGCCACCGAGGCCGATGCCCCTGAGTGCCCACCGGATCGATCGATTCTTGAGCGAATGATTCTCGACATCGTCGATCTTATTACCGATGATCGTCTCATCGACGAGCCAGCAGACGGCGGCCAGCGCAAGCGCGACCCCCATCCAGCCGCCAAAGATAATACTGGTGGCCACGCCGGCTGTGGCAATACCAGCTCCAATGACGACCTTGAGCCACTTCGTCTTGGCAAAATTGCCCATCACGGCTGCCGAAACGACGGGAATGACCAGTACCGCCACACAGAGGCTGATGATCAGTGCATAGGTCTTCGTAAACGCCAGCGGCGTAAACAGTCGCCCTTCCTGCCCCGTCAATAAAAAGACGGGCAAAAAGCTGATGACCGTCGTCGAAATTGCCGTCACCACCGCCGGGGCCACCTCGGCGGCCCCGCGGGC
>CAYUPT010000662.1:0-2586 GCA_964446725.1 uncultured Bradymonadales bacterium
GTCGAGACGCGGGAGTTGAGCCCGACTCCGATGGATCGTCGGATGTGGTGACGTCCTTTGGCTATCTATCTGCGGCCAGTCGCGGCTACTGGGACGGCAGCCGTCGGTTTTCAGCCATGCATACTCCGGAGCTCGTTCCGATCTTTGCCGAAGGGCCGGGAGCCCGGGATGTGACGCGAATTCGCGATAACGCCGATCTGGGCCGACAATTTCTGGCCTGGATCGATGGTGAAGAGCCCGACGTCGAACGGGCCGGAGAGCAGTCCCCGGAAGGCCAGCGAGAGGAGCCGGACAATACGGCACTCTTTGTGGCCGACGGTCTGGGGATGAATTCGCTGACGGCGTCGTATTACCACAGTGGACCGCCGTCGTTGCTCGATATGGAGCGCGTAGCGGCGGTATCGACGCATCCCGTCGACGGGTTGGTCAACGAAATTCCGGGAGCGGCGACAGCGCTATTTGGGGGGCAACAAACACAGCGGCAGGCGCTGGGCATGGCCGACGACGGTGGCGGGATGCTGGAGGCCTCGCCCTCATTGCTCGACCGAGCGCGCGACGCGGGCAAGAAGATCGGTGTGATCACCACGTCTTCGCTCCTCGATGCATCGCCGGGTATCCTATTTGATCGGCAGCGAGAGTACGGCGATCGCCAGGCTATAGCCCGGGGATTCGTCGACTTCCACGAAAGCGGCGATGCCGTTGATTTCGTCGCGGCCGGCGGGGCCGACGAATTCGGCGGCGATCGGATCGCCGAATTGGAGGCCGCCGGTGTCGACGTCCATCGAAGCTGGTCCGATGCGGAAGGCAGCGCCGATGGTGCGACCCATATTTTGATGGACGAGGTGGAGGTCTCGCTGGAGGCGATGACCGAACGGGCCGTCGAGATGCTGTCGGACGGCGATCAGGGCTATTTGTTGATTGTCGACAGCGGCGACATTGGGGCGGCGAAGCGCGATTTCGCCGCCGGTTCCGATGTGATCGGCGATATCGATGACTTCGATCGTGCCGTCGACGTCGCCCGCGGTGATTCGGATACGCTCGTATTGGCGACGTCCTATCGCGATCACAGCCTGTCGGTGACCGACAATCACTACGCCTTCCAGCGCGGCGATCGCTGTGGGGTGGCCGTGGAATGCGGTGGCGATTTCGAGCTTCAGTGGCTCGATGTGGCCGCCGACGCCATTCGCCACGGAGAGGGGCTGGGCGCCAACGAGCTGCGCTCGTCGGAGTTTTCGCCGCCCCGCATCGCGCTGCAGTACACGTGGTTGGCCCAGCAGGCGGCTTATGACGGCGAAGTGCAAGCACCGCACTCCGCCAATTTTGTGCCCCTCTTTGCCGAGGGGCCCGGCGCCGGGCGGTTTTCCGGTTTCGTCGAGCAGCCCCACATCGGTCAGTGGCTCCACGACTGGATCGGCGCTCACAGATAGCGCCCGGACTTCATCAGGCCATAGAAGTACCCCGGCCGCCGAAGAGGTGGAAGATAAAGGAGAGGACGAAGAAGATCAGTGCCGCATAAAAGACCACCTGAGCGACGGTGGCCGCCGCTCCGGCGATTCCACCGAATCCAAAGATGGCGGCGATGACAGCGACGACGAAAAATACGAGAGCCCACCACAACATAGTGTACCTCGGGGTTGTCCGACTCTGGCGATGAGCCCCGGTTGACACGGAATGTGCGTCGGGGGCGATCGCGAGTCGTGCATTGACGATTCTTCTCGCTGGTAGATACCACGGCGAGAAGGGGCGTTGTAGCAGCGCCAAAGACACTTGGCCTCCGGCGCCGTAGTGTGGAATGTAGGGACAGGCTGCGATCGACCAAATCGATGACAGGACGACACAGGGAGCGGCGATGACAACGGGAACAGTAGTGATTCACGGTGGTGCCGGATCGGCGATCGCCGGAAGTCGTCGAGAAACACCGGTGCGCAATGCACTTCGGCAGATTCTCGACGAGCTGTGGGAGGCGCTCGGCGCCGGCGACAAGGCGGCGGATATCGCCGCCCGGGGATCGCGGGCGCTGGAGGATTGTCCGCAATTTAACGCCGGTCGCGGCTCGAAGATCCAGCGCGACGGCTCGATCCGGATGAGCGCGTCGCTGATGGACGGCAACAAGCGCAGTTTTAGCGGCGTCATCAATGTCGAGCAGGTTCAAAACCCGACGCAGATGGCGACCTTCTTGCAAAGTGAGCGCGACCGGGTTCTCGATGGACAGGGCTCGCAGCGACTGGCCCGTCGGATGAACCTCGAGATCTTCGACCCGATTGTGGAGCGCCGATTTGAGCGATGGGTCGACAAGACGCGACGTCACCGGCTTAAGGAAGGCGCCGGGCAGGGTCGCGCGCCTGCGGCGGCCGATGCATCGTCCAATGGAACAGTGGGCGTCGTCGTCTGTGATCGGCGAGGTCAGTTGGCGGCGGTGACGTCGACGGGCGGTCGGGGCTATGAGCGCGTCGGACGCGTCAGTGACACGGCGACGGTAGCCGGCAACTACGCCACCGATACCGCTGCCGTAAGCTGCACCGGTACCGGCGAAGATATCATCGACGAGGCACTGGCGGCTCGGATTGTGGTTCGCATGGAGTGCGG
>CAYUPT010000663.1:0-2578 GCA_964446725.1 uncultured Bradymonadales bacterium
TAATGGTGTTGGAGCGCCGGCGGCCTCGCCGGCATTACGCCCGCGGCGTAATGGTTTTTAAGAGGGAGCGCCGGTAGGCGTCGTGGAAAAGCAATAGGACGCCTCCGGCGTAATGGTTTTTACGAAGCAACGCAGGAGCCAACGAATGTGGCGCGATCACAATATTGCCGTCGTTGTCCCCGCCTACTGCGAAGAGCGGCTGTTGCCGAAGACGCTGGAGACGATGCCGGACTTCGTGGACCGAGTTATCGTCGTCGACGACGGCTCGCCGGACGACACCTATGAGGTCGCTCGCCGTAGAGCCGACGTCGACGACCGCATCGAGGCCCTGCGTCTGGGCTACAACAGCGGCGTCGGCGCCGCCATTGTCGCCGGCTATCGCCGGGCACTGGAACTACATGCCGATGTGGTGGCTGTCATGGCCGCCGATGCCCAGATGGACCCCGACGACCTCGAGGGTGTGATCGCTCCGATTGTCGACGGCGACGCCGACTACTCCAAAGGCGATCGGCTGGCACATCGGAGGGCCGACCAGATGCCGACGATTCGCCGTCTGGGAACCCGGATTCTTGCCGATCTCACCGGGCTGGTCGCCGGGAAACCGGAACTCAGCGATTCGCAATGCGGCTATACGGCGATATCGGCATCCATGCTTCGCGAGCTTCCGCTCGACGAATTGTATCCGCGCTACGGCTATCCCAACGATCTGTTGTTGCGCCTCGCCGAATGCGATGCCGAACTCGCACAACCGACGGTGCGGCCGGTGTACGGCGACGAAGTCTCCGGTTTTAATTGGCGCGCCGTCATCGCTCCCATCTCCGCAATTTTGCTGCGTGGCGTGGGGCGTCGGATGTGGAGGCCGATTCGACGGGGGCTTCGAGAGGCACTACGAGCAGCGGTGGTGAAATCGTGAGCGACAAAAAACGCCGCTGGCTGGTGGTCACCAGTAGTTTTCCGCGCCACGACGACGATCTGGCGGGCCATTTTGTTGGCGCCTGGTGCCAGTCGCTGATCGCGCGAGGCCATGCCGTCGATGTATTGTGCTGGCGAGGGCCGGAGGCCACGGATCGCCGCATCGGCGCCGGCTCGTCACTGCATTTCGTGCCCTACGGTCCGCCCAGCGTTGAAACCCTCTTTTTTGGCGCCGGAGCGCCCGAAAATCTATCGTCCAATCCATTGCGGGCGCTTCTGGCACTGCCGGCGATGGCCTCGATGCTGGCGGCGGTGCTGGCCCAGGCTCAGCGCCGTGACTACGACGGTGTCGTCGGCCACTGGCTCGTGCCCGGCGGTCTCATCGCGCGGGCGGTCGGCGCCATTGCCGGGCTTCCATCCTGTGTCGTCGGCCACTCCGGCGGTGTCCACGTACTCGACAAAGTACCTCGTTTCGCCGGTCAAAGGCTTGTGCGCTGGCTGACTGCGGGGCCTGTGACGGTGCCCTCGACGCCGCTTCGAGAGAAATTGGAAGCCCTGGCCGACGAGCCCCTCGTCGACGGCGTCGATGTGGCGCCCATGGGCTACGAGCCGGCGCCCGACGGAATCGACACCGATTGCCGGTGGAACAGTGACCGGTTGCAGCTGGGCTTTCTGGGCCGGCTGGTTCCCATAAAGGGGCTGCCCGTCGTATTTCGAGCTGTTGACCGGCTTCGACAGGGCGGCGTCGATGTCGGATTGGAGGTCGTCGGCGACGGCCCGTGCCGAGGGCACTGGGAGAGACAGGCCGGGCCCGGCGTGGAGTTTCGCGGCGCATTGTACGGGCGCCGGAAGTGGCGCGCTCTGTGCAGGTGGGATGGACTGGTCCTTCCCTCGGTGCCGCGCGCTGACGGGCGCCACGAGGGACTTCCGGTCTCGCTTCTGGAGGCGGCGTCGGTGGGGACAATACCGTTGGTTTCCGGCGTTCCCGGCGTTCGAAAGTGGCTGGCATGTCCGGAGCGTCAATGCCTGGCTGCCGGCGAACTCGATGGATGGGTTGAGGCGCTGTCGTGGCTCGCGGAAATGGAGTGCTCGCGGTGGGAGCGGCTGCGAGATAAAACGCGTAATGCAGTCGAAGAACTGGAATGGTCGCGTTACGCGGAGTGGTGGGAGCGGTGGTTGATGGCGAACTAAGCCCTTCCCCGCGAACTGAGGAGCGGGGAAGTGGCTGCGAGTGAAGTACAACAAGCAGTCGATGGGGTCTACGCGAATCTCCGATCCCACGTCGACCGCACCGACTTCGCTCGCTATTGCTCGCTCAGCCACCTCCTTTATGCCCGGATGAGTGCCGGTGCCGCGGAGCGGAGGAGGAAGAACGGCAACCACGGGTGTAAGCCCATATTATTCCCATTCATGGGCATGATTTTACATCTCTCGACCGATTGGCTACTATCGCCGGTAATTCCCCATCACTGTAGCAGACATAGGCCGGGGAAACGGCCATATACCTTACCTGTAGAATTTTTTGGGAGGAATTACATGAGAAGAAGTACCATCGTTTTTGTGATGATCATTTCGCTGTCGTTGTCAGTCGGATTGGGATGTGTGGTGGAATCCGATCCCTACGAGCGGCCCCAAGAGGCCGAGGATATCGTCAGTGACGAACAAC
>CAYUPT010000664.1:0-2577 GCA_964446725.1 uncultured Bradymonadales bacterium
CCATGGCATCCTGGAAGCCCTTGTCGCAGGCGCCCTGCATGTCGCGAGGGATGACACCGCCGCGGATCTCGTTGATGAATTCGTAGTCTTCCTCTTCGTCGTCGTTGGGCTCGATATAACCGACGACGCGAGCGTACTGACCGGAACCACCACTTTGCTTTTTGAGTTCGTGGTCGAATTCGGCGCGACGGGTGATCGTCTCGCGGTAGGCGACCTGCGGAGCACCGACGTTGATCTCGGTGTCGTATTCGCGGCGCATCCGCTCCAGATAGACCTGGAGGTGAAGCTCGCCCATGCCACCGATGATGGTCTGGCCGCTCTCTTTGTCGCGCGACACCTGGAAGGTCGGGTCTTCTTTGGCGAAGCGGTTGAGCGCCTTCGAGAAGCTCTGATAGTCCTCAGTGCTCTCGGGCTCGACGGCAAAGGTGATGACCGGCTCGGGGACGTGCATCGAGCGCATGGCGACGTCGATTTCGCCATCGGTAAAGGTGTCACCGGAGGCGCAGTCAATGCCGAAGAGGGCGACGATATCGCCGGCTTCCGCCTCTTCGATCTCGTGCATCTCCTCGGAGTGCATTCGGACCAGGCGACTGACCTTTTCCTTTTCGCCGGTCGACATATTGTAGATATTCTGACCCTTTTTGACCGATCCCTGATAGATGCGGCAATAGGTCAGCTGGCCGTAGCGGCCGTCCTCGAGTTTAAAGGCGAGCATGACCAGCGGTTCGTCGGGCTCGGGGACGAGCTCGATGTCCTTTTCTTCGTCTTCGTCGTCGGGATCCATGCCCTCGTACTCCATTTCGAGCGGAGAAGGCAGGTAGTCGATGACGGCGTTGAGCACCGGCTGAACGCCCTTGTTTTTGAGCGCCGAGCCCATCAGGACGGGTGTCATATTTCGGGCTTTGGTCTCGCGAGCGATGACCGGTTTGAGCATCTCCTCGGTGACCTCTTCGCCCTCCAGGTAGGTCATGGCGATTTCGTCGTCCAGATCGGCGATGGCCTCCACGAGCTTCTCGCGGTATTTTTCGACATCGTCGACCATATCTTCCGGCACTTCTTCTTTGCGAACTTTCTCGCCGTGTTCGCCATCGAAGTACAGGGCGGTTCGCGACAGCAGATCGACGACGCCTTCGTGGCGGTCTTCCAGGCCGATCGGAAGCTGCAGAAGCACGGCATTGTGCTTGAGCTCTTCGCGAAGCTGCTCGGTGACATTGAAGGGATCGGCACCGGCGCGGTCGCATTTGTTGATAAATGCGATATTGGGGACGTTGTAGCGCCGCATCTGGCGGTCGACGGTAATCGACTGCGACTGAACGCCGCTGACCGAGCACAGGATCATGACGCCGCCGTCGAGGACGTGGAGCGCGCGCTCGACCTCGATCGTAAAGTCGACGTGTCCCGGAGTGTCGATAATATTGATGGAGTGCTCACCCCAGGTGGCGTACGTCGCCGCCGATTGGATGGTGATACCCTTTTCCTTCTCGAGCTCCATATGGTCCATCTTGGCACCATCGCCCTCCTTGCCTCGGACCTCCTGAATTTTGTGGATCTTCCCTGTATAAAACAGGATCCGTTCAGTCAGGGTCGTCTTGCCGGAGTCGATATGGGCGGATATCCCGATATTTCGAAGTTTGTTGAGATCTTTGAGCATGGTCCTACTCGGTTTGCGAAAAGTACAAATGGTACCGCTTGATGAAGCGCCGAAAGCTGTTTTGCGAAACTGTCGTACGGAGCTGTCAATGATGTCGATCGACGCAATCTGTGACCGAATCCGATCGCAGGCTTGGTCGAACTATTCAACACTCGAACTGCTGAGCCCGGTATTTCCGACCGTATACTGGTCTCGATCGGTCGGGCTTCGAGTTATTTTGACAGCACCTGGGCCGCACATCCTGGCGATCCGTTGGTTGCGGCTCGTTGAGAATGCGGCTTGAGATATCGTCTCGGGCTGAATCGACGGGCCATCATCATATGCAATTCCCGGCCGATACAACCCACGTTCATCTACACTTATCCCGATACATTGATCGATGCTGCGCGCCGCGCCGAACCAACCGGGGGCAAAAAAATCCATCAAACACCGAGGCATTACAGTATGGCGCGATGCCCGTTTTAGCCGATTCCGGAGCAAATCCGGAGGGATAAAACGTCGGTGGGACGGTCGCCACGACAGCCGAAGGATAAGCGGCGATGGACTCTACCTATAAAAGTCACAAGTTTTCAAGCTCCCGCCGGCCCCGCCAGACCGCAGTCCCCCCGACAGGGCCGCTTCGGCGGTCGGTCAACAGTGCTCCAGACCGGTTTGTTCCCGCCCCGGTTTGAACCGGAGGCCTGCGCCGACACCAAAGCAGTCGCCGGTCGCCGGGATGGGACAGCCGACTAAAAAAGATTGCGCTGCGCTGATTCCGTGCTAGGCTCGACGCGAATATCGGCGTCTAAAGGCGCGGCGACAGCCCACGGGTGGAGGCGGCAAGGATGCGGCCCCACCTGATTCGCCCGCCCCATCGACGCCGGCGATCTATGTGATGTGTTGCCACGGAGGGCAGTGATGGCCAGTTCCAACAACTCCAACGCCAA
>CAYUPT010000665.1:0-2570 GCA_964446725.1 uncultured Bradymonadales bacterium
GTCGCCGACCACCTCTCGAAGTTCATCGCTGCAGCTCGTCTCCGACAACTCGCCGCGCAACGCGTCGATCTCTCGGTAGTACAGATCGGCGGCCATCCACCGCGACATCAGACAGACCCGACGGGTGACCTCCGGGCCGACATTGGGGTTGCCGTCGCGGTCGCCGCCCATCCAGGAACCAAATTTGACCGGCGAGACCCGGCGCGGCAACCGACGACCGGTGTGCTCCTGTAGCTGCGCGCTGAGCTGACGGCCAAATTCGGGGACCACATTCCACAACACATTTTCCACCACCGCAAACCCGCCGCGGGCCTCGTCCTCCGGCGTCGGCCGCTGGCGCCGAAGCTCGTTGGTGTCCCAGTCCGATGCAATATGGCGGCGCAGTTCGTCGACCACAGAACGTCGTTCTCGGCCCACAATACCAGGCCGATCTCGTTGTTCGAGCAACTCGGCGATGCGGTTGTACTTTTGCTGGAGCGTGCGCCGAACGACCTCCGTGGGATGGGCGGTAAATACCAATTCGACCTGCTGAGCACAGACCGCCTCGAAGATGTCATCGGGGTCTTCGCCCTGGTCGATCAAGTCGTTGAACGTCTCCTCGAAGGACCCGCGCTGTGGTGTCGACTCGTCGCTCTGATACTGACGACGTCGCCGCACCCGGTGATGCTGTTCGGCGATATTGGCCAGGCGCAAAAACTTCGAGAATGCACGGGCGACCTTTAGCGCCTGGTCTTCCGGCAATTGCTCCAGAAGCTCGCGCAACTGATCGAACTCCCCGCCATCGCCGCGATGGGCCTTTTTGGAGAGTTTGCGCACCTGCTCGACGGTTTCAAATAGCGACTGACCCTCCTGTTCTTTGAGGGTGTCGCCCAACAGCCGACCCAGCAGGTCGACGTCGTCGCGCAGAGGCGCATGGGGATCTTCGGATCGAGAAGTCATAAGCGCTCCAGGCTCAGAAGTGGTCAACAAAGCAGACCGAGGCTCGACGAGGTCTTCTATTTGTGTTCAATGCCCTCAAATGTACGCCACACTCAGGGGTTCGTCGAATCTCGATCGCAGTAACGAGCCCCCGATCAGTCGCCGAATCTACGCCGCAACCCCTTTTCGACTTCCACCAACGCAAATACCGACGCTCCCCCGCCCAATACCCACAGCCAGTGAACTGCACTCATCGCTTCTGTGCCAAACCACAGATGAAATGGCGCCGTGTAGGTAAAGACCAACTGCAGAACCACCAATACGGCGGAGGCGAACAATGCGATCTTATTGCTCAAGAGATTCGACAACAGGTACGCCGGCTCCACGAGAAATCGACTGCTGAACAGATAGAATAACTGACCGGCCACCAGGGTATTGACCGCGATGGTCCGCGACAACTCCACCGACGCACCCTCGGCCTGGGCCCCGAAGAAACTCCCCATGGCCAGTACTCCGATGACGGCGGCCACCAGCCCGATTCGAATCATTCCCCGGGCGTTGACAATCGCTTCGTCGGGAGGCCGGGGAGGGCGCTCCATGACATTATTCTCCGGCGGCTCAAATGCCAGTGCCAGCGCAAGTGTGACCGCCGTCACCATATTGACCCACAGAATTTGCACCGGCGTAATCGGCAATTGCTCCATGGCCAATACGACGGCTGCCAGAACCATTAGCGCCTCCGCCCCGTTGGTCGGAAGCAAAAATAAGATCGTCTTTTTGAGGTTGTCATAGATGGTCCGTCCCTCGGCAATCGCTCGCTCGATGGACGCGAAATTATCATCGGCCAGAACCATCTCGGCGGCCTGTTTGGTCGCCTCCGTGCCCTTTTGGCCCATCGCCACCCCGACGTCGGCCCGCTTGAGCGCCGGCGCATCGTTGACGCCGTCGCCGGTCATCGCCACCACTTCGTCTTCCCGTTGAAGGGCCTCCACAATCCGGAGTTTGTGCTCCGGACTGGTGCGGGCAAAGACGTCGTGGTCCCGCGACAATGCGGCCAGCGCTGCGTCGTCGGCCCCCTCGATATCCCGACCGGTCACCGCCGGGCTTCCCCGCCCGATATTCATGCGCTCGCCGATAGAGCGGGCCGTTTCGGCGTGGTCGCCGGTGATCATCTTGACGCGAATACCCGCCTTCTGGGCGCCCTTGACGGCCTCGATGGCCTCCGGTCGCGGAGGATCCATCATCGCCACCAGGCCGAGCAGGACGAATTGACCGTCCACATCTTCCGGCTCGATCTGCGCGGTGTCGGCATCCGCTCGCCGCTGGGCCACGGCCAGCACTCGATAGCCCCCGGCGGCCAATTCATCGCCGGCGCGCTGCCACGTCTCGGGGCGCAGCACTTCGTCTCCGTCGGCCGAAAACTGGCGGTCGCAAAGCTCCATGACCGTCTCCGGGGCCCCCTTCAAAAAGACCACCCGCTCATCATCCGGGGTGTCGTGGAGCGTCGCCATATAGCGGCGCTCGGAGTCAAAAGGCACGGTGTCGATGCGCCGCCAGGCCTCGCCGTCGGCGCCCTGCCGGAATCCGGCGCGGGCGGCGAGTACGACCAGTGCCGCCTCCGTCGGCTCCCCTTCCACATGCCAGCCCTTCGA
>CAYUPT010000666.1:0-2569 GCA_964446725.1 uncultured Bradymonadales bacterium
CGGCCCATCAATTGCTCCGGCGGCATATAGCCGGTGCTTCCGACCACCGTCGAGCCGCCCTGTTCGTCGTCGACGACGACCTGGACGGCGCCGAAGTCGACGAGTGCATAATGGCCGCCGTCGACGATGATATTCGACGGCTCGATATCGCGGTGAATCACCGGCGGGCTCAGCCCGTGGAGGTAGTCCAAAATCCCGAGGAGCTGGCGCAAAAAGTCCTCCAACTCCTCGTCGACCATGATCTCGCCGCGGTCGATTTTGCGTTGAAGTGGCTCGCCGTCGATAAACTCCTGGACGAGGATAAATCGGCCGCCGGCCTCGTCGTGGACGGCGTCGATGTAAGATGGCACCGCCGGGTGATCGAGCCCCTGAAGTGCCGAGCTTTCGCGCTCGAAGAGCTCGATGGCCTTCCAGTCTGCGGCCTCTGCGAGCTCCAGCTGCTTGATAGCCACCTCCGACCCGTCGGCGCTGTCGATGCCCCGATAGGTCGTCGCCGGGCCGCCGTCGCCGATGGGCTCCAGAATCTGGTAGCGCTCTTCAAATGCCTCAATCGGCGTCGTCATCGGCGACTCCCTGCTGTTTGCCGGTCAAGGGATGTCCGATAAACCGGTTTAATTCCTGGATGAGGTATTTGACCTCCTGCTCCGTCATATGTTTGCCGAGTACCGTCAACTTGCGGTCCCGTACAACGCCCAGCGTTTGCGCCTTTTGTTCTCGGTCCCAGAAAATGCCCACTTTCTTTTTGGGATTGCGCCGCCTTTTTCTCGAGCTTCCGCTTCGGCGCTCGGTCGTGATTTGGATGGAGGCGATATTGTCGACTGGCGTGGACTCCACCTTTTGACCGTGCGGCCACTGGCGGCGGATTGTCATCGTATCGGTGTCCAAGTCGATCGTCGTCTTCTGGAATCGACCTCGGTAGACCAGAACGGCGCCGACGCCCATCGCAATCCCGAATATCATCGAAAAGCAAAACGGCGGACTCTCGCCGCTGATCAGCGACGCCGCAATGATGCCGACGGGCGCCCCCAAAGCCGTCACCGCAAAGAGGCCGACGTACAGGACGCTGAGCACCACATTGGGAGGCTGAGGAACGACAAGCCGCAGTCGATTGCCGTCGCTCTCCAGGGTGCTGCGCATGTCGACGGGGCGCTTGACGGTCTCGAATTCCTGACTCGATCCCTGGGCGATGGAGTCGAGCACATCGCGCACGGTGGACGCCACATTTGAAGAGCCGGACGGCGATGGTCGCGCCGGTCTGGCGAATTCGATATCGACCGGCTGGGGCCGGGTTGCCTCGGCGCCACCACTGCGCAGCCGCTGAAGGGCTTCATCGGCGGTGGCGAGGCGATCTTCGACGTGGGGTTTGAGCATCTGATCGAGCAGCGCTGTCAGTGACGGTGAGACATTGATCACATCGTGAAACTGAAGCGCTCGGTTGTCGACGGGAAGCTCATCGGGATGGCGATGGCTCAGAAGGTGTACCGCCGTCGCCGCCAGTCCGTACAGATCGGTGGCCTCTACGGCGCGGCCCATCAATTGCTCCATCGGCATATACCCCGTGGTGCCGACCACGGTATCATCACCGCCACCGGGAGCGACGGCCTGGACGGCGCCGAAGTCAATGAGCGCCAGGTCCCCGTCCGGTCGGCGGATGATATTGGAGGGTTTGATATCGCGGTGAATAACCTGTGGATCGGCGCTGTGGAGATAGCGCAGAATCTGGAGCATCTCGTCGAGGAAGCGACGGGCCTGAGCATCATCGAAGCGAAACCCCTGCTCCAATAGCTCTTTGAAATCCGTTCCCTCCACAAACTCCTGAACCAGAAAAAACCGCGTTCCCCCGGAATCCCGATTGTCGAGCTCGAAGGCATCGACGAAATTGGGAATCGACGGGTGGTCGAGTTGCTCGAGCACCTCCGTTTCGCGCTCGAAGAGCTCGATGGCCTTCCAGTTGTCGACGGAGGTCAAATCGAGTTCTTTGATCACCACGGTGTCGCCGGTACGACGGTCGCGGCCGCGGTAGACTTCGGCCTGACCGCCGGCGCCCAGTGACTCCAATTCGGCGTAGCGCTCCCTGAGATCGGGAAATTGCTGTATGGTGGTCGTCATCACTGGTCCCCGCGGCTAGGAGCCTGTTGCGTATAGCGGACCGAGTCCTCGCCGAGAAGATTTTGATGCCAGACTCGTTCGTATGACGACGAAATAGCAGCGCTATTCGGAGGAATACGAGCGATTGATGGCGCAAAATCGGCCGGCGAGACGATGTGGAGCTTATGTGCAACAGGCTCCTAGTATTGCTATTACTGCCATGAGGATTACGACAAGGAGCGCTGTTACTCAAGACGCCGGGGCTACCGGAGGTATTAGTTTCGCGACGACACTGCCGAGAGCCCGGAGGCTCTCGTCTCCAGTTATTCGTCGTTCTCAAGCCATTGTTTGGTTTCGGCCAGGTTCGCTGTCGTTTTGAGCTTCGTCGGTGGTGGAATCCGCCGGCTCTTCGGCGCCGTCGATATTCTCCTCACCTTGCGGAACACTGGCCGAGCTATCTGCGATCTCTCGAGCCTCCTGC
>CAYUPT010000667.1:0-2568 GCA_964446725.1 uncultured Bradymonadales bacterium
TTTGGCGTCGCCGAAGCCGCCGAGTCCGCGCTTGTCGATGACGGGAACGCCCTGCCGGGTCAAAATCAGCCCCGAGGGGCCGTCGTCGCGCTCGATGGCCATCTCCCAGCAGTCTCGAACTTCGTTGGCATCACCGGGGCGAAGCTCCTGGTAGTTGGGCATTGCCCGCAGTGACATCAGGTGTTCGACGGGCTGGTGGGTTGGGCCGTCCTCGCCGAGTCCGATGGAGTCGTGGGTAAAGACCATCATCGATGGCTCGCCCATCAATGCCGCCAGTCGAAGCGACGGTCGCATATAGTCCGAGAAGACCAGAAATGTGGCGCCGAAGCCGCGGACGCCGCCGTGCAGACACATGCCGTTGACCATGGCGGCCATGGCGTGTTCGCGGATGCCGAAGTGCATATTCTGGCCGTCGAATTCGCCGCGGTCGATGACGCCGAAGTCGGGCTTGAGCGTCTTGTTCGAGCCCGCCAGGTCCGCAGAGCCGCCGACGAGTTCCGGGAGTTCGTCGTAGAGCTTTTCGATGATGGCGCCGCCGGCTTTGCGCGTCGCCATGCCCTTGTCAGAGGGCTCAAAGCCGGGCAGGTCATCGCTCCAGCCGGCGGGGAGTTCGCCGTCGATACGCCGGGTCAGCTCCTCGTGTTGCTCCGGGTTGTTGCGGGCGTATTCATCGAGCCGATCGCTCCAGGCCTGTTGGAGTTCGGCGCCGCGCTCGACGGCGGTATTCGTCATGTGGTCGCGGACCTCGTCGGGGACCGTGAAGGCCTCGTCGTAGGGCCAGTCGAGTCGCTCCTTGGTCTTTTCGATTTCCTCGTCGCCCAGCGGTGCGCCGTGGGCGCTGGAGGTGTCGGCCTTGTTTGGAGAGCCGTAGCCGATGGTGGTCTCCAGCCGGATGAGCGTCGGTTTGTCGCTCTCTTCTTTGGCCGCCGTAATGGCGTCGTCGATGGCGTCCAGGTCGTTTTCATCGGCGACGGTCAAGACCTGCCAGTCGTAGCTCTCGAAGCGCTCGGTGACATCCTCGGAGTAGGTGATATCCGTGCGGCCATCGATGGTGATTTCGTTGTCGTCGTAGATATAGACGAGTTTGCCCAGACCCAGATGGCCGGCCAGCGACGCCGCCTCATGCGAGATGCCCTCCATCAGGTCGCCGTCGGAGCAAAAGACGTAGGTGAAGTGGTCGACCACACCGTCGTAGCTGTCGTGGAGATGGGCCTCGGCGAGGGCCATTCCCACGGCGTTTGCGAATCCCTGACCCAGCGGGCCGGTGGTGGTCTCGACGCCCGGCGTGAGTTCCGCTTCCGGGTGGCCCGGTGTCAGGCTTCCCCACTGACGGAAATTTTTGATCTCGTCGAGGCTCATCGACTCGTAGCCCGTCAGGTGCAGCAGGCTGTACAACAGCATCGAGGCGTGGCCGTTGGACAACACAAAGCGGTCGCGGTCGATCCACTCCGGATTGTCGGGATTGTGCTCCAGATGGCGCTGCCACAGCACATACGCCGCCGGGGCCAGCCCCATCGGGGCGCCGGGATGGCCGCTGTTGGCCTTCTGGACGGCGTCCATCGACAGCGTGCGAATGGTGTTGATGCTCAGTTGTTCGATGTCCTGGGTCATAGCGTGTCCTGACGTAGATATTGGATTGGGGAGACGTCGGCGGGGCCGGTGTGCGGCCCCGAAATGTCGATTATTCGGGCTTTTCGTCGCGCAGAAAGACGAATTCGTCCTCCGACGATTTCTCTTCGCTAAAGTAGTAATTGCGGCCGGTAAAGGACTTCAATTCTTCGGGGTCGGTGATCTGGTTTCGGACCACGAAGTCCGACAGCGTGCCGCGAAGGCGCTTGAGGTAAAACGAGATCGTTCGATACGTGTCGCCGCGAAGATCGCGAAATTTGACGTCCAGCACCCGTCCGTCGAGGTGGCGCTTTTTGACGGTCCGAAAGTACTCGTTGGACGCCAGATTCAGCAGAATATCGTCTTCCTGATTCGCCAGCGCCTCATTGATGGCTTCCGTAATTTTCGTATCCCAGAAGTCGTAGAGGTCGTCGCCGCGCGAGTTCTCCAGCTTGGTACCCATCGACAGCCGGTAGGGCTGCATCAGATCCAGCGGCCGGAGCAGGCCGTAGAGCCCGGAGATGGTGCGCACGTGGTCTTGCAGAAATTCGAATTCGGCGTCGCCGTATTCATCGAGTTGGAAATCGCGGTAGACGTCGCCATCAAAGGCCATGATCGACTGTTTGGCGTTATCCGTCGAAAGCGTCTCCGAGTAGTCCTGATAGCGACCGTAATTCAGATCGGCCAGGTTTTCGCTGATGCTCATCAGATCCTGGAGGTCTTCGCGGGAGTAATCGCGAAGAATGTCGACCAACTCCTGAGCATCGTCGCCAAATTGCGGCTCCGTGTAGGTATCGGTCTGCGGCGGCGTGTCGTAATCGAGGGACTTCGAAGGGGACAGCACAATCAGCATGAAGAGCTCCAGATATCAATACATCATCGACGGGTCGATTGCTTACGCGGCGACCATAAACGCGACGGCGTCAATGGCAAAGTGTCGGTTTCGTTTGATGCACGGCG
>CAYUPT010000668.1:0-2567 GCA_964446725.1 uncultured Bradymonadales bacterium
CTCGAAGTGAGCGGTCGACACCGGGCGCGCTCTGTGTTTCCTGATCCAATTGAGAGTCCATCGTCAGATTGACCATGATGACCCAGGGACGCACGAATTCGAGCTGAGATTCGGGAAATTCCGACAGCTCGACGAGTTGCTCCCACTGTTCGTCGTCGAGAAAGTCAGTCAGAGTTTGTTCATCCTGATAGAACATGGCGCTCATAGCTTCATTGTCGAGCCCCTGTTCGAGATCGATTTCGAAGACCGCCAATTCAGCATGTTCGATGGTGTTGCGCAGTTCTGGCGGGACATCATCCCAGTCGCCGAGGTCCACGCCGACATGAATGGTTCCCATCAGCCAGACCGGTCCACCGGGGCCATCGACTTCCCACAGCAGCGATCGCTCGATTCCCTCTGTGGTGTCGGAGTCCGAGTGAGCACCGTCGGCTTCGGCACTGTCGTCATTCGTCGGATCGTCGTGTTGATCGCCAGAAGTTGCGTCGTCGGGTTCGACAACTGGTGGGCTGTCATCGACGGTCTGGTGATCACAGCCCGGGAGCGCAGTGATGGCGAGTAGGGCGAATACAACCATCAGTCCAATGACACTGCGATGTGTGGAGTGCGTATCCATTTTTATGTTTTATCGTTGAGGTCCGGTGTTGGTGTGTCGGTGGAGGCGCTTAATTTTCGGGGCAGTATATCATCGATTCCGCGGCGGGCATCCTCGGGACTTTCGCCGATAGAGATAACGTCAAATTTGCCACAACTTCGCAGAGGACCGACGTTATAGAGTACGAAGCGGCCGGAGCGATTCTGTGGTGAATACAGGTCGTCATCGAGGGCTGAACGCAGGTCGGAGAAGGTCATGCCCATCTGGGCTTCGGAGAGATAGTAGTCGGTGGCGACGTAGTCGGGCCGTGGTGAATCGGCGGGAGTGATGCGATCGACCAGGTGCATCGGCGTCGAGGTGCCGCCCCATCGCCCGTTGCACTCGGTAAACCGGGCGCGAAACTCGCCTCGTGGATCGCCGGTGATGATAAAATCGAAGGAGCAGCGCCCGGCATAACCCATATGCTGGAGGGCGGTGCAGACCTGCAGAGAGGCCTGGGCGATGGTGTCGTTGACCCGGTCGGGAAGCGTGGAGGGCCGGCTGCCCAAAAAGATCTTCTCGGGGCCGTCGAGTAATTGTTCGTAGACGCCTTCGACGACGGGTGGTCCGTCGCCGCGCGGCGGAACCCATAGCTGTGTCGACGGCGAAAGATCGGTGTCGCACCACTGAACGGCCAGAATGTCTTCGTCGTGGTGCCAGCGCGTTTCGGTCAAGAACTCGTGGACCTTCGCCAGCAGTTCTTCCTCGTCGGCACCGCGCAGATCGTCGGCCGCATAGACGGCGTTGCCCATCGCCGATGCACAGCGCGTACGCTTCAGGCCGACCTGAGGGCAGCGTTTGGCCAATTCGCCCAGGGCCGTTGCCAACTCCTGTGGATCTCGAGACCGGAATGTGTCGACGAGCCAACTGGCATCGAGGCACTCCTCGACGAGTCGCGATAGATGAGACTTGTCGTTGGCGACCCAGAGTACCGGGGGGGGCGGTCCGATAACATCGACGTCGACACCGCTTGCATCCTGGATGGTGCGGGCCAGATTCCAGACCGAATCGATCGCCATATACGGATGGAGCGCGAGGCCACCGGCATCGGCGGCGATCGCAGTCAATTGATCGATCACACCCGAATCATCGCAACAGGCCCGGGCGACAGCCATGGGATTGTCGCCGGCGGCGTGGACAAATGCCGGCTGACCGATCTGTAGAATGTCGCGATTATACTCCTCATAGCCCTCCGGTGGATGGGTGCCGGCGGCGAAAATATCGCCGTCGGCGGCGCGAACCCGGGCTCGGTGCTGGTATTCGCGGACCCCGGAGATGCCGTCGACAAAGGGAATGCCCGTAATGTCTTCCAGATGCAGGGTGGGTACGTCTTCGCGCTGTTGCCACCGGTGTTTCAGGTAGGGCCGCAACACTTTTTTGAGTTGCCATTCGTCGGCCAATTGTTCGGCGACCTGGCGAGCCTGGTCGGCGTTGAATACATCGCTGGACTGCATGGTGTAGGGACCTCTGAAAGCCGGAACGGAAAAGTTGTGGCAACTCGTCGATGATAGAAGGGATAGGCCGCCGTTGGCAACGGGCGCGGAGCGAATGGCGCGGGATTCGCCGAGCTGTGAGTCAAAGAACGAATAAAGCCGGCGGATTGTTCATTGAGGCCAGATGAGCGACAGGTCGACGGGACCGAAATTTTTGGAGATTGAGTAGAAAATTGTCCTCGGAGACACAGTTCAGCGCTCCCGCGTTCGATGACGTCACAGCGGGGTGACGATATCGGCGAATTCGGCTCTTTTCGGCCCCTCCGGCCTCCGCCCCGTCCTGCTTTCGGGCGAATTGTTGAATTGTCGGGACAAAGTGCGCCTTTCGGCGGCTGTCCTCGGGATGTATTCCGTCGAGTCGAGACTGCCTTCGTTCGACCCTGTGTTGCCGACCCGATGGGGGTCGTCGTCTCATCTGCTTACCCCCGTCAGGGGGCGGGTTT
>CAYUPT010000669.1:0-2563 GCA_964446725.1 uncultured Bradymonadales bacterium
CGATCGCGAATTGTACTTGGGGCTGGTCGTCGACCGTGCCTCCGAGGGCGTCGTGTTGATGGCGTCCACCGAGGGCGGCGTCGACATCGAAACCGTCGCCGACGAAACACCGGACAAGATCCACAAACTCCAGATCGATCCCTACGTGGGAATCACTGATTTCCAGGCCCGTCAGATCGCCTTCGATCTGGGGCTTGAGGGCAAGACGGTATTCGAAGCCGTGGGCTTCATCAAAGCGCTGTACAAGGCGTTTACCGAGACCGATGCCTCCACCGCCGAAATCAACCCTCTGGTCGTCTCCAGCGACGGCGAGCTCATCGCCCTCGATGCGAAGATGAACTTCGACGACAACGCGCTGTACCGACACGGCGACATCGAAGAGCTCCGCGACGAGTCCGAAGAGGACCCCGCCGAGCTGGAGGCCGCCGAACACGGGCTCAGTTACGTCAACCTCGACGGCAATATTGGCTGTATGGTCAACGGCGCCGGGTTGGCGATGGGCACCATGGACATCATCCAGCACTACGGTGGTGAGCCGGCGAACTTCCTCGATGTCGGCGGTGGCGCCGACACCGAAACGGTCACCGAGGCCTTCAAGCTGATTACCGCCGACGAGCGCGTTCAGGCGATTTTCATCAATATCTTCGGCGGCATCATGAAGTGCGATGTCATCGCCAACGGCGTCATCGCCGCTGTCGACGAAGTCGGACTCGAGGTTCCACTGGTCGTTCGACTGGCGGGAACGAACGTCGACGAGGGCAAAGCGATTCTCGAGGCGTCGACCTTCGATATCGTCAGCGCCGACTCGATGGCCGATGGCGCCCAGAAGGCCATCGACCAACTCGAGGCGTGAATACTGCGGCGACGACCAGCGATTACAGAACCACGACCAGTCAACAAAGAGGATAAATCATGAGCGTTTTGGTGGATGAATCGACGCGCCTGATCGTACAGGGTATCACCGGTTCGACCGGCAAATTTCACACCGAGCAGATGCTGGAATACGGCACCAATATCGTCGGTGGCGTCACGCCCGGAAAGGGCGGCCAGAAGGTCAACGGCGTCCCGGTATTCAATACGGTTCAACAGGCCGCCCAGAAAACCGACGCCAACGCCACCGTCATCTACGTCCCGCCGCCATTTGCGGCAGATGCGATGATGGAGGCCGCCGAGGCCGGCTTGGAATTGATCGTGACGATTACCGAGGGCGTTCCCGTCCAGGATATGATCTCGGTGCGGCGCTATCTGCGCGACAAAGACGTCACCCTTATCGGGCCCAACTGCCCGGGCGTCATCACTCCCGGCCAGTGCAAGATCGGCATCATGCCCGGTCACATTCACAAGGCCGGCAATATCGGCGTCGTCAGCCGCTCCGGCACCCTGACCTACGAGGCGGTCGACCAATTGAGTCGCCTCGATATCGGTCAGAGTACCTGCATCGGGATTGGAGGCGACCCGATCAACGGAATGGACTTCATCGATTCCCTCCAGCTCTTTGAGGACGACCCGGACACCGATGGCGTCGTCATGATTGGCGAGATCGGCGGCAGCGCCGAGGAAGAAGCCGCTCAATGGGTCGCGGAAAATATGTCGAAACCGGTCGCCGGCTTCATCGCCGGACGAACGGCTCCTCCCGGCAAACGGATGGGCCACGCCGGTGCCATCATCAGCGGCGGTGAGGGAACGGCAGAGGGCAAAATCAAGGCGATGCGCGAAGCCGGGATCTCGGTCTCGCTTTCGCCCGCCGAGATTGGAAGCACCATGCAAGAGGCCCTCGAGTCGTAATTGGCAGGTGACGTCGACCTTGTTGAACTCCATACACCAACGAAATTACCAGGAGCAGTACCATGGCAGTTGAGCGCACTTTGAGCATCATCAAACCGGACGCCGTCGAAGGCGATAATATCGGCGCCATCATCGATCGCTTCGAAGAAGAGGGATTGACCCCGGCGGCCCTTCGGATGGTTCATCTTTCGGAAAACGAAGCCAGAGGCTTTTACGCCGTTCACGCCGACAAGCCGTTTTTTGACAGCCTCGTTGAATTCATGACCCGCAGCCCGGTGATCGTGATGGTCCTCGAGGGCGAAGACGCCATCTCGAGAAACCGCGAAATCATGGGCGCCACCGACCCGGCCGACGCCGACGAGGGCACCCTGCGCGCCGAATACGCCTCGGGCATCGAGGAAAATAGCGTGCATGGCTCGGACTCACCGGAAAATGCCGCCAAGGAAATAAAGTATTTCTTTAGCGATGTTCAGGTCTTCGACCGCCAGTAATCTGGCGATGTCGACGCTCCGGCCGTCGACGGTTGGGGCGTCGGATCTGCGCGTCGGAAAAGAGCACCGTTTTTTGTACCGGAGAATCACACCATGACAGATTCCGTCTCCGAACGCGTAGCCGATGCTGCCGAGCAATTCCAGAGCGAGGACTCGGCCGTCGATCTCAAGGACTTTACGCGCCGCGAACTTCGCGAACTGGTCAATTACGGCTTGGACGAACCGGAGTTTCGCGGCGATCAGCTCTTTAAGTGGCTGTACTGCCATCTGGCCGAAGAATTCGAGGA
>CAYUPT010000670.1:0-2551 GCA_964446725.1 uncultured Bradymonadales bacterium
CGGGCCATCGGCGCAGGTGCCCGGTGCAATCGGGTCCGAGTTCTGGGCATCCGGATCTTCGACGATGCATCCGCCGAGCAATAGCAGGCCTACCGAGAGTGTGGCGGCGAGTTGGCAATAGCGATGAGTTGTTCGATGATTGCTGTAGATGGGGTACCTCCTGGTTGATCCAATAGCTGCGGGGCTGGTGTCGGTCAACGCGTTCGCAAGACGGGTTTTTGATGTCCGGCGAGGAGATGCCGAATGCCCCAGCGAAAATTTCATTTTATGTAACGCGCTGCATCGTACTTGGAGCGCATATCGGAAATCAAGTCGGGAGGTCCGATGGAGCGATCGGGGTTGTGCGGCCCGGGGGATCGGGCTGTCAATCGGAGAGCGTCTCCGGCGACCACTGATCGGTCAGCAGCAATTCGCTTTGCTCGCCGAGGATGTCGCAAAATCCGGCGAAGAGCTCACCGGCCAGATAGCGGGTGTAGGGTGGGTCGTCGTCGCGCTCTTCGCGCAGCTGACTATTGAGTGTCTCTCCGGCCGATGTTCGATGGTCGTCGAGGCGGTCCGGGTTGATCTGGAGGCTGCGCACGGCGCCGTCGTGATAGGCGAGAAAGTCGATGGTGCCATTGGAGTGGAAGTCCTCGACAATACCGACCAGGGTGTACCAGTCGTTATTTCTCCCGTCATCGTTTTTGTCGTAGGTATTGTGGAAGAATACCAGGTCGCCGATATTGGGCTGGCTGGAGTGGAACGTCTCGCCCTGGGAGCGACAGGAGCGGTACATCTGGGGGATGCTGTCGGCGGCGCCGTCGTCGACGTCGATATCGTTGGCCTCCAGTATAGTGTAGATGTAGCCCGCCGATGAGGCGGCTCGATCGCCGGGGGCGATGTCGTCGTTGTCCGGCGGCGTGGCCAGCCCGGGAGAGGCACTGGAATCGGTGGTGGTGTCGGCATCGCCGGTCGGTTCCCGGCGGTAATTGGCCAGTACGGCCTCCGAGGGGGCCTGGACGGTATCGAAGCTCGCTCCACTTCCGCTGCCGCGGTCGGCGGTGCGGTGGCCCGGCGCGCCAGGCTGCGCAGCGTCGGGATGAAAGCGCTGGTAGGTGTAGATCTGGCGCGGTTCAACGCCGGGCGAAGGGTCGTCGCCGTTGGTGCCGGTGCGCGGCGTCTGCATCTCGCCCTCCACAAGTGGTGACGAGTACATGTGAAACGGGGCCGATGACGTCGACTCACATCCGGGGACAACGACGAGCAAAAGCCCCAGCATCATCAGTGGGGCGCAGTATTGAATATTCATGATCTCACTCCGAGGTATGTTCCATCCGTGGAACCTCTGATTCGACGGCCAGTGTAGCCGAGATCTCGGAGTTGCAAAATTTTTTGTAGTCCCTGGGGCTCCTGTCTCGGCGCAGGCACCAAGAAACGAGTACGGAGCGACCGCAGATCGGTCCCTCCGTACTCGTTTTAGCCGTTGTCGAGAGTCGATCAGTCGTTGATGTCGCCGTCGGGATTGTCGGAGAATTCGTTATTCTCGGAGGTCAGATTGGCATCGGTGTACAGGTAGATGCCATATCCGACGCTGTGGCGCAGGATGGAGTCGGTACAGCGACGTCGTTTCCAGTGGACAACAATCGGGCGGTTGCTACGGCTCGGGGCTTTTCGTACCGTCCATCGCAGTAGGTTCGGATGTCTTCCGGGGAACGGAGACGTCGACGAGCGGTATCGTTTGTCGGCAAGTGAAGTCACTTCGGCGCGACAAGTCGACAAGTGGGATTGGCAATCGGCGGCGACGATGAGCAACGAAAGATTTGGCAAATACACCCTGCTTCGCCAGCTGGCCACCGGGGGGATGGCCGAGATCTGGCTCGCCGAACAGCGCGGGCCGGGGGGCTTTAACAAGCGGATGGTCATCAAACGCATCCTCCCGCATCTGGCCGGGGAGGGCGATATGGCCCAGATGTTTGTCGATGAGGCCCGCATCGTCGCCCAACTGACCCATCCCAATATCGGTCAGGTCTTTGAACTCGGCGAGCACGACGGCGACTACTTTATCGCCATGGAGTTCATCGACGGCCTCGATCTGGCCGAACTTCGCGATGAGTGTCAGCGCGAGGGCGCCGAGATTCCGGTGGCGCACGCGGCGCGGATTATTCGCGACGTGCTGCAGGCTCTGGACTACGCCCACAACTTTAGCGACCACGATGGCAACGAGGTGGAATTGATCCACCGCGATATCTCGCCGCAAAATATTCTGATCTCCAATGAGGGCGTGGTCAAACTCGTCGATTTCGGGGTGGCCAAGACCGAATTAAACCGGACCAAGACCGAGACCGGTGCCGTCAAAGGGAAATTTGCCTATATGGCGCCCGAACAAATCGAGAGTCAGTCCCTGGATCAGCGCGTCGATATTTTCGCGGTGGGTGCCGTTTTCTACGAGTTACTCACCGGCAAAAAGCCCTTTGGCGACGATCTTCAGGCGGTCAGCCGGATCACCTCCGTCGAGGCCACAGATCCCAGAAGCCATCGCGAGGACAGCCCGGAGCCGCTCGCCCGCATCATG
>CAYUPT010000671.1:0-2542 GCA_964446725.1 uncultured Bradymonadales bacterium
CATCGCGCCCACGCCGACCAGACCTAACGCCAGACCGAGCCAGTTTTTCGCACTCAGGTGCTCATCGAGAAGATGCCAGGCCAGCAGGGCAGTCCAGATCGGAATGGTGGCCACAATAAAGCTGGCCTGGCCGGCGGTGACGGTCTCGGTCCCCAGATTCAGCAGGTAGTGGTAGATCGAAAAGCCCAGCAGGGCGGCCGCGATAAGACCTGGCCAGTCGTCGCGCCGGGGCAGCGGGATTTTGAAGACGGCGATGACCAGTCCCATGCACATCGCGGCTACGAATAGACGCAACGCCGTCATGGTCATGGCGTCGGTCTGGCGAAGGACGAAGCGTATGGCGGCAAAGGAGGAGGCCCAGATGACCATATTGACCAGCAAGATGGCGTAGGCCGTCGGTGTGCTGACCGACGGCGGTGTGGGCAGTGAGGAGTCGTCGCTCAAATTAAACCTCTTCGACAGGCCGAGAGTTTAGAAAATGGGTAGGACCGAATGGGCACAGAAGTCCCGGCGCTGAGGCTCGATGAGTCCGGGCGGCGATGATCTGTAACACGACAGCGCTCTCGCTTCATGGGTGTTTTGGCGAGCATCTTCGCGCCACCGACGAGCGCTGGGCGGCCGCCGCGCTGCAGGCGACGACGAGCGAGCAAAACCAGACGATGACAGTCGGCCTCCGTCGCTGCGCTCCTCGTCCGACCCGGGGATGTCATCGGCTCCAACACCTTCGTTACCCCTGTAACGATCGTGCTCTGAACGATGGGATGCGCTGCAGGCGACGACGAGCGAGCAAAACCAGACGATGACAGTCGGCCTCCGTCGCTGCGCTCCTCGTCCGACCCGGGGATGTCATCGGCTCCAACACCTTGTCGATGACAGTCGGCCTCCGTCGCTGCGACCCGCGGATGTCATCGGATTATTATCCCCTGAACGATGGGACGCGTTGCACCCGACAAATCCACGCGATGACAGCCCGACTCCGTCATACGCGCCAGTATCACTACCATAATTACCGCGACCGAACCCGACTTTGCCTCATTCGACGTGGTACTTGTAGGACTATTTCGATCAGCTATTTGGCCATCATCTCGCCGGTGCCGCGTTTCAGTACATTTTCGTCTCGTTTAGACTCCTCACCGTTGCGTCTCCTTGTGATAGGCGCGAATAGCAGTGTTCGCCGGTGCGCTAACGTCGCAGTGGCATCTGTCTTGCTGAATAAATATTGGGGCAGTTCAAATTCTGGTGCGCCGTTCGTCCATCGAACTGAGCAGATCGCCGGGATCTGCGATTGTCAATATACGTTGTCAGTGATTACCATTTGCGGGCCCTTTTGCTTCTCCTTTGTCGTATTGCGATCTTCAAATGACGACGCAATATTGACGGAGATGGCCGCTTTTTTGGGTTTGAGCTGCGGTGGTTCTCTCTTTTTGCGAATTACGGGTGGAACGTGAGGTCAAATATGAAGGCAGCGTTAGCGCGACGGCTCTCTATTATTGTGACCATCCTGTGTCTCTGCGCCATGGCAATATCGGGCTGTAGTGATCTCGAAGATTCGCCGGGAAGAGAACTGCCAGGTGAGTCAGAAGCCGAGCCCCAAGACGAATTTGAATTGTCGCTTGCCCAGGGGGAGTACTCGGCGGACTGGGAGATCATCGACGGCAACTGCGATCCCTCGATGCAACAACTCATGGAGGAATGGCCCGATTGGCCGCTGGAGCGAATGGGGATCACATTTTCCTCTGGCGACGGGGCGGGAGCGCCGAGTGTGGCGATACAGCCATATCTCCTGCGCCACTTTGATATGGGGGCCATTACCATCACCTGGCTCGAGGACGACTTTACACCACGGGAGGAGACGCTATTCGACTACGTATATCCCTCCGAAAGCGAGCTATCCGAATGTCCAACCGAGGGGGACGAATACGGGGCGAATTTCCGTAATGAAATGGAAGCTCGAGTCATTGATGACGACGAATTCATCATTGAATACAACACGACCTGGCGGGGATATGACGGCTGCGACGAGTCCGAGCTCGATCTTCAAAATGAGTGGATACCCCAGCAAGAATGCACGGAGTCCTATCGAGTCACGCTTGCGCTCGAGGAGAGTTGCGAACCCTTCGAGGAGTGCCAGACGTTGCTCACCCATCGAAGCAGGGACTCGTCGCAATCGGATATCAGTTCACCGCTGGATTTGACCAATATCAACTGCCATTGTCACTAACGCCATCGTTGACGGCGGTCTGCAAATTTGTCGTTGCGCCCGTGGCGGTCGGGCATACTGACCAGCCAGAGCCCTCCGGGAGACTCAGCGGTGATCTGACGCCGGTGGTTGGAGATTTGGTGTGCTTTGTTGATCGTTATGGGGTGGTTGTGGTGGTTGCCTCGACCAGGTGTGGGTGACATCGTTTTCCTGCGTATACAAAATATGAAAAAGCAGGGAGAACTACGATGAACGACGAGAATGAATTGAATCCGGACCGCCGCGCCTCCACTCCGGAGAAGCCGGAATCGGAGATGAATTTCGGTACCACCGCCGAGATCG
>CAYUPT010000672.1:0-2537 GCA_964446725.1 uncultured Bradymonadales bacterium
TCGGCTGGCCGTAGCCGCCGGAGCCGACCAGGGCGCCCAGGGTGGCGACGCCGATATTGATGACGATCGAGATCTTGATGCCCGCCAAAATGGAGTGCATCGCCAGGGGGAGTTCGATTTTTCGCAGGATCGCCGACCGCTCCAGTCCCAATGCCCTCGCCGACTCCAGGACATCGCCGGGGATCGATTTGAGTCCGGAGTAGGTATTTCGGACGATGGGCAGCAGGCTGTACAGAAATAATGCCGCAATCGCCGGCCAATTTCCGATGCCAAATAAGGGGATCATAAAGACCAGAAGGGCCAGCGATGGGATGGTCTGTAAAATCCCGACGATGCCCAGGATGCCCTGGCCGATGTTGCGTTTTCGGGCCGCCCAGATGCCGAGGGGAATCGATATCAAGATGGCAGCCGTCATGGATACGCCGACCAAAAAGAGGTGTTCGATGGTGCGGGTCCAGATGCGGTCGGCCCGGGTCTGGATGTCGTCGACGGCCATGGTGGCGTCGAATTGGCGGTCCAGAAAGTCGGCGGCAATGGCCGCCTCGGGGCGTCCGTCGATGCGGACTTCGACATTCATCGCCGCCATCTGCTCCTCGGAGATGCGTCCCTGGAGTTGGCGGATGGCGTCGACGACATCGGGGGCGCTGTCGTCGAGTTCGGCGCGGTACAGCAGTACAGCGTCGTAGTCCGGAAAAAAGGAGCGGTCGTCGTCGAGAATGCGCAAATCGTAGTGTTCGATGGCCGCCTCGGTGGTGTAGGCGACGACGACATCGACATCGCCGGACTCGACGCCCGGAAAGATCAGGTCGTGTTCCATGGAGCGCACATCGTCGGGCGCCAACCGGTAGTGCTCGCGCAGTGCGCCCCATCCATCGGCGCGCTCGGCAAATTCATTGCTGAAGGCGTAGACGAGCTGAGGGTGGTCGCGAAGATCGGAGATGGACTGGATGTCCAGTTCGGCGGCGCGCTGTTCGGGAATGCCCAGGGCGTAGGTATTTTCGAAGCCCAAAGGCCGGGACATCGCCACGCCGTCATCGGCAAGGACCTGGCGCAATTGGTCGTCGGTCTCGATGTCCGTATCGGCAAATAATTCCTCGCGAATCGTCCCCGTATACTCCGGGTAGATATCGATTTCACCCTGGGTTAACGCCTCCCAGCAGACCCGGGTTCCGCCCAGTTGTTCGCGGTGTTCGGCATCGAATCCCGCGGTCCCGATAAGGCCGCGCACAATTTCGCCGAGGACCACCGATTCGTTGAAATTCTTGGAGGCCACCGTGTAGGTGTCGTCGGCGGCCACAGCATCGGCGGGCAGCGCCAGGGAAGCGATGGAAGCAGTGAGTGCAACGGCGATTGCGATACGACAGGTGGTCCAGATGCGGTGCGTCACGTGCGGTCACCTCGCTCGAAATCGGCCAGAATACTTCGCTGGGCGCCGATAAACTCCGATACGAAGGGATCGGCCGGCGATTCCAGAAGGTCGCGCACGCCGCCGACTTGCAGAATCTTGCCATCTCTCATCAGGGCGATGTCGTCGCCAAAAAAGGCGGCTTCGTCCATGTCGTGGGTTACGGTGATGACGGTTTTGTCGAGGTCGTCGAAGATCGACTGGAGTTCGTCCTGGAGCTCGGCGCGGATCAGTGGATCGAGCGCCCCCAGTGGCTCGTCCATCAGGACGGCGTCTGGATCGAGGATCAGGGCCCGCATCAGGCTGACGCGCTGGCGCTGGCCACCGGAGAGTTCGCCGGGATAGCGGTCCAATCCCTCCGCCGGAAAATGAGTCATGTCGACAAAGCGCTGGAGGCGGTCGTCGATGCGCCCGTCAGGCCAGTCGAGGTGGCGGGGCATCAATTCGATATTCTCACGGGCCGTCAGGTGGGGAAAGAGGCCGCCGCCCTGGATGACGTAACCGATGCGTCGGCGGACCTCGGTGATCGATTCGTCGCCAAGCGGGGTGCCGTCGAAGATGACCTGGCCGTTATCGGGTTCGATAAGACCGATGAGCAATCGCAACAGGGTCGATTTTCCGCAGCCGCTGGGGCCGATGATGACCGTCGTCTTCCCTGTTGCAATGGACCAATCGGTGGTCTCCACCGCGGTGACGTCGCCGAATCGCTTTGAAATACCGCGAAGTTCAAACATGCAGAGGTGGGTCGGTGGAAAGGAAGTAGCTCACCGACGGCGACGGAGGTCGCCGTCGGTGACAGCTCCTGCAGGTGTGGATCAGACGTTGCCGATATCACCGCCACCGGCGGCGGGTTCCAATTCCTCGTCGGATTGGTCCGACAGGTTCTTGTAGGCCAGAAAGAAGATTCCGGCGGCAATGGCGCCAAAGAACAACAGCAGGGGGATTCCGATAAGCGGTCGGTAAAAGACCCAGGCAAGGGCGATAATGCCTCCACCAAAGACCAAGGTCAGGCCGGCGGAGATGAGCTTCTTGGCGCCGATGATAAGGCGGCCTACAAGGGGAATGAAGCGGGCGATGAAGCTGACGGGTCCGAAAAATAATACGAAGCCCATAAACATGGCGAATAGGCCGC
>CAYUPT010000673.1:0-218 GCA_964446725.1 uncultured Bradymonadales bacterium
TCTGTCTTCGCCTGCGGCTCAGACATCTCCCCAATCGAGTTGGGGAGAGGCGTAGGGTTGGAGAATTGCCTGCGGCTCAGACATCTTCTTTATGCCCGTACGGGTGCTAATCGAGTTGGGGAGAGGCGTAGGGTTGGAGAATTGCCTTCGGCTCAGACATCTCCTTTATGCCCGTACGGGTGCTAATCGAGTTGGGGAGAGGCGTAGGGTTGGAGAAT
>CAYUPT010000673.1:318-2534 GCA_964446725.1 uncultured Bradymonadales bacterium
CTCAGACATCTCCTTTATGCCCGTACGGGTGCTAATCGAGTTGGGGAGAGGCGTATGCTTGACGTCCAACGCTCCTCCCCGAAGTCGACTCGCCATCGGCGAGTGGGCGTCTCGACCGGGGAGTAAGACTGTTCCGGAACATCACAACGCTCCTCCCCGGAGCATGACTCGCCTTGCGAGTCTGCGTCTCGACCGGGGAGGTCGGCCGAGTTGGGGAGAGGCGTATTTACAACCCAACGCTCCTCCCCGGAGCATGACTCGCCTTGCGAGTCTGCGTCTCGACCGGGGAGGTGGGCGTCGGCGCCGTTCAGCCGACGGTCGGAGGGGCGACGTCAGCCGGCGAATAACGACAGCACCGTGCTCGCCTGCGCACCTCACGGCGCGCTAAAATACTCGGGTCGGATGAGGTGATCGAAGACGCGCTGCGACGGCGGGATATTCGAAAAGTCGCCCATATTGCGCCACAGACTGATGCCGATGCCCATTCGTATGCGGTGGGCGTCGGTTCGGCTCTGAGGGGCGAAGCTGTAGCGCGACCAGCCGCCCAATTCGAGGAGGTGATCGCCGAGTGCCCAGGAAAAGACGTCGACCCGGGCGTTGAGTTCGTGAATGTGCTGGGAGCGGTCGCGGTGGGCGTCGTCAAAGAGGTAGCGGAGTCGGTAACTGGCGCGGAGGTCGGTGGTGTGAAAGACGGAGCGGGCCTGCAATTGCAGCGAGGTCTGGTCGAAGGTGGCGTTGGGATTCCACAACACGCGGCCGGTGCCCGACAGCAGTACGTTGAGAAAGGGGCGGTGCCACATTGTGGAGCGCGCCTCGTAGCCGGCGCGCCGGGAGATGGCGTAGTCGTTGTACATGACGGGATCGACGCGGCCGTCGGAGTCGAATAGCGCCAGCGGTTCTTGCAGGCGAAGGCGCAGATAGCCGGAGTTGATCATCAGCCACCGCGGGGCCAGGCGGTCGGAGCGGCTGGCCCGAAGCGAGCTGCGGATGGCGTAGTGATTGCGCTCAAAGCGCTGCCAGTACAGTGCCAGTCGAGGCTCGATATTGATGTCGTGCCACCCGGTTCGCCAGTATCCATGGGCCTGTGTTTCGGCGATCGGCGAGCCCTGGAGTTTGGCGCGAACCCCGGCGCTGATATTGCCCCACAGTGGCTCATCGGGATGGGCGGCGTAGATGCCGGCCCGGAGGGCGCCGTAGGCGGCGTCGCGAGAGCTCACGGTGGCCCCGTCGTCCCAGTCGAGATTGCGGTTTTGCCAGTCCAGTTCAAAGCGGGTCGTGATATCCGTCGGCGACGCATCGAGGAGATCGTCGTCCAGAAGGGCCAGCGGAGAGGAGGTGAGGTCGGCGAGTAACTCGTCGTCGAGCTCAAGTTGCATCGATTCTCGACCAAAGGACGAAGGCGCCGCGTCGAGTTCGCGGTGGTCGTCATCGCGGTCGGCCATCGGGTCGTCACCGATCGCCCGTATCGCTTCATCGTCGTCGACGCGGGCCACAGCGCGAAGGCCCAGTTGCCCGCGATTGGGTCGCACTTCGACGCGATAGCCCATCGCATCGGGAAGATCGATGAAGTGGCGCGTTCGAACGGTCAGCGGCTGGTCGTCGAGGGCATCGAGGACGGCGCCGGGCTGGGCCGACCTGTCGATATCAACCGATTCGCTCGACACCGATTGCCCCTGGTCGTCGACGACGTCGATGTCCATGGAGCTGGCGCCGACCGTGGGCAGCGTCCGGGCGTCGAGTCGTACCGCCGCCGGTCCCATGGCCTCGAAGACCACGGGCTGGTCGGTGGTGGCGATCTCGAGGCTGCGCCGGATGCGGTTTGGAAGCGGCGCCCAGTCGTCGCCGTCGCCGACGGTGGGATAGACGACGAATCGGCGGCCCGTCAGCTCATCGAGTCGCTCCAGTTCCAGTCGGTAGTCGCCGTCGGCGTCCACGGACCACTCCAGGGTGTGGGTGTCGCCGGGAGCAAAGGCCGGCGTCTGCGGTGTGGCGGCGGCCTCTCCGGTATGTCGGTCGTGGAGTCCGGCGCGAAGCCGACAGGGGGCGTCGGCGCCGTCGGGCTGGAGGTCGGGGCGAAGATCGAGGCACGTCGTCTGGAGGCGAAGCGTTGTAATCGCCGGGGCTTCGCCGTCGTCGTCGGCGCCCGCATCGCCGGGGCGAAAGCGAAATGTGCGCTGGCTTCCGGAGTACAGCGGCGCCACTTCGTCGTTGGGCCA
>CAYUPT010000674.1:0-2530 GCA_964446725.1 uncultured Bradymonadales bacterium
GCTCGGAAGTCACCTTTTACGACGGCGAAGACGGTCAAGACGGCGAAGATCGAAGCAGTTGCTCTGGGACCGACAACGGCGACGGTTCCTACACCATGTCCTGCGACGATGGCTCCGAAGTCACGTTCTCCGACGGTGCCCCGGGCGCCGAGTGCACGCTGGTCGACAATAACGATGCCACGATGACCATTACCTGCGAGGACGGCTCGGAGACCACCGTTCCCACCGCCGGCTGGTGCTCCGAACTCCAGGGCAATCTGACGATCAACAACCACCTCGACTTGTTGAGTTTCGAGAGCGCTGGATGCACCGAGATCACCGGCTCGCTGTACATCCAAAATACCGATGTCGACGATCTACAACCGCTCAGCAATCTGACCTCGATCGGCGACGACCTCGTCGTCGAGGACAACTCATCGCTCAATAATCTCTCGGGGCTCGATAACCTCGACAACCTCGGCGGCGATCTCGTCGTCGACAACAACAATGACCTGAGCGACTTTTCGGGACTCGAAAACCTGGAATCCATCGGCTGGAACCTCATCGTCACCGACAATTTCGGCCTCGCCGACTTCTCGGGACTCGACAATCTGACCTCCGTGGGATGGAACGTCGAGATCACCTCCCATTTCAGCCTCGATAATTTCGATGGCCTCCACAACCTGGAGTCTGTCGGCGGTCACCTCCACATCTACGGCAATGGGATGGAATCCATCGATGGATTCGGCGCTCTGAGCACCGTCGGCGACACGCTCGCCATCGGTGAACCCGGCTACTCCGCTTCTCAGGGCAACTACCCGCTTCAGAATATCTCGGGATTTGAAAACCTGACAAATGTCGGTGATGCCATCGAAATTAACGAAAATTTCTCGTTGAGTACGATCGACGGCTTCGACAGTCTGCCCCACATCGAAGGGAACCTCCGGGTGAAGGGCAATAACTCCCTGACATCCATCGATGGATTCGCCGCACTGACGACGATCGGCGGCTCACTTCGCATCCGGGAAAACGCGTCGCTCACCGGAGCTCCCGGACTCGACAATCTAGAATATGTCGAAAACAACCTTCAGATCCGCGACAACGCCGGCCTCGACGAATTCTTCACCTTTACAAGCCTCACCGATGTCAATGGACACTTTCAGATCGAGGACAACGAATCGCTGACAATTGTCGACGGGCCCGAAAATCTGGAATACGTCGGCGGTCGATTCGATATCGGGACGTTTACGTGGAACAACCCCGAACTGGAGACCGTCTCGGGCTTCAATAGCCTGGAGACTGTCGACAGTGACCTGAGGATTCGCTTTAACGAATCGCTGACGACCATCGAGGGCTTCGCCAACCTCCAGACCGTCGGCGAGGACCTCGTGTTCCGAAATGGCAATTCCCTCAGTGATATCAGCAACTTCGACGGCCCGAATACCGTCGGCGAGGACTTCGAGGTGTCGTCGAATCCGGAGCTTCCGACCTGCCAGGCCGAGGCCCTTCGAGACCGCATCGGCGAGACCGATATCGGCGGCTCCATTTCTATCTTTGATAACGACGACGCCGGAACCTGTTCGTAATTCCCGGTGCCCGATGCGGCTGTCCGGGGGGACAGTCGCTCGCCGAATCCCTACGACATCGCCGCCTCAAAGAGCCACTCGGCGAGCGAATCCGAAAAATTGAGCCCGCGATTCGTCGGCCGATAGACGTCGTCATCTAATTCCATCCAGTCCCGTTCGACCAGGTCGTCCAACACCTGTCGAATATCCTCCAGATGTGCCCGTCCGACACCGGGCTCGAACTGCGTCGCCAGCTCGTCGAAATCGATACCGAACCGAGTTCTGGCCCCCGTAAAGAGCCGTTCTGCCAGGTGATCGGCGGGACGTAACTCCTCGATCTCTTCGGGCTTGGCACCGGCGTCGATATAGGCGTCGTAGCGCTCCGGGTTTTTGCGCCGACGAGCTGCACCTCCGGCGTCGACGGCCAGGCTATGGGCCCCGACCCCCACGCCCAGATAGGGGCGACCGCTCCAGTAGGAACTATTGTGCCGACTCTCGGCGCCGGGCGCCGAGAAATTGGACACCTCGTAGCGGCGCAATCCGACGTCGGCGGTGGCCTCCACGAGTTCATCGAGCATATCGGCGGCCGTCTCGTGATCCGGCGTCACCACAGTGCCCCGCTTTCTGCGGATCCAAAACGCCGTGCCCGGTTCGATCGTCAGATTGTAGCCGCTGACGTGATCGAGTCCGTGCTCTTCGACGAGTTGTTGCATGACCTGCAGATCGGCGCGCCACTCCTCCATGGGCTGAGAGGGACCGGCAAACATCAAATCGATGGAGACCCGCTCCATAGTCCCCAGCGCCCGGATTGCGGCCTCTTTCGCCATCTGACCGTCGTGGTTTCGGCGCAACGCCTGGAGGTGTCGCGGCTGAAAGGACTGACAGCCGATACTGAGGCGCTCGATACCGAGTTCGCGCCAGGCCTCGAGGTGTCGGGCCGTCACCTGGTTGGGATTGGCCTCCAGCGTCACTTCCGCCCCGTCGTC
>CAYUPT010000675.1:0-2521 GCA_964446725.1 uncultured Bradymonadales bacterium
TCGGCGGCCTCCTCGAATTGCAGGTCGTCGGCGGCGTCGCGCATTTTTTCGCGCAACTCCTCGATGCGCTTTTCGATCAGATCGGGAGTCTCCGGAATCTCGATATCGTCGTTGCCCTTGTCGGCCTGTTGTTCGCCCTCCGACGAATCGCCGTCGAGGGCCGGGACGTGGTCTTCGATATCGGCGATTTTCTTTCGGATCGTCTCCGGCGTAATGTCGTGTTCTTTGTTGTGTTCGAGCTGAATTTCGCGGCGCCGCTGTGTCTCGTCGACGGCCGCCTCGATGCTGTCGGTGATTTCGTCGGCGTACAAAATGACCTTGCCGTGGACGTTGCGCGCCGCCCGGCCCATCGTCTGAATCAGACTCTTGGTGCTTCGCAAAAAGCCCTCTTTGTCGGCGTCCAAAATCGCCACCAGGCTGACCTCCGGGATATCCAGGCCCTCTCGCAGCAAGTTGATGCCGATGAGCACATCGAAGACGCCTTTTCGGAGGTCCCGAATCAGGTTCATGCGCTCGATGGTCTCGATGTCGCTGTGAAGATAGCGGACGTCGACGCCCAGTTCCTGGAGATAATCGGTGAGGTCTTCGGACATCCGCTTCGTCAGCGTGGTCACCAGAACCCGTTCGTTATTTTCGATGCGCTTTCGGATCTCGCCGTAGCAGTCGTCGACCTGTTCGAGCGCCGGTCGAATCTCGACGATGGGGTCAATAAGCCCCGTGGGTCGAATGATCTGTTCGGTGACCACGCCGTCGCATTTGTCGAGTTCGTAGTCTCCGGGCGTCGCCGTGGTGTAGATGACCTGATTGATCTTGTCTTCCCACTCCTCGAATTTGAGCGGCCGGTTATCGAGGGCGCTGGGAAGTCGAAAGCCGTGTTCGACCAGGGTCTTGGTCCGGGAGCGATCGCCGCGGTACATGCCGCCGACCTGGGGGACGGCGACGTGCGATTCGTCGACGACCAGCAGGTAGTCATCGGGGAAGTAGTCGAGCAGACAGGGCGGCGCCTCGCCGGGCTCGCGCCCCGTCAGGTGGCGCGAGTAGTTCTCGATGCCCTGGCAGTAGCCCATGGACGCGATCATCTCGATGTCGAATTGGGTCCGCTCCTCGATGCGCTGGGCCTCCACGAGTTTGCCGCGGGCCACGAATTCCTCGACCTGCTCGTTGAGTTCCTCCTGGATGGACTCGATGGCGTCTTTTTTCTTCTCCGGCAGCACCACGTAGTGCGTATTGGGATAGACGGCGATTTTCGACAGCTTTTGGAGGCGCTTGCCGCGCAGGGGATCGATCTCGTAGATCGCCTCCACTTCGTCGCCGAAAAACTCGATGCGAATCGCTTCCTCTTCTTCGTGAGCCGGAAAGATCTCGACGATGTCGCCGCGGACCCGAAATGTCCCGCGGTGAAAGTCGTAATCTCGCCGCTCGTATTGCATCTCCACGAGTTTATGGAGGACGTCTTCGCGGCGGATAATGTCGCCGCGCTCCAACGTCAGCAACATGCCGGTGTAAGCTTCCGTCGAGCCCAGGCCGTAGATACAGGAGACGGAGGCGACGATAATGACGTCGTTGCGCTCAAAGAGAGCCCGCGTCGCCGAGTGGCGCATCCGGTCGATGGCGTCGTTGATCGACGAGTCCTTTTCGATGAACGTATCCGACGACGGGATATAGGCTTCCGGCTGGTAGTAGTCGTAGTACGATACGAAGTACTCCACGGCGTTGTGCGGAAATAACTCCTTGAACTCGTTGTACAACTGGGCGGCCAGCGTCTTGTTGTGGGCCATGACCAGCGTCGGTCGGTTGACCCGCTCGATGGTGTTGGCCACCGTAAAGGTCTTGCCCGTGCCCGTCGCCCCCAGAAGTGTCTGGTGTTTGTCGCCGCGCTCCAGGCCCTCGACCAGCTCCTCGATGGCTTCCGGCTGGTCGCCTTTCGGGTCGTATTCGCTGACGAGTTCAAAGCGGTCTTCGGTGGCCACGGCGGTATCCTCGATACTGAACAAATGTGGCGGACATTCGCGATCCCTTATATCCACTGGGGAGGCATCGGATCAAACAGTGTCTCGATTGTGGTATTCCCGGGCGCGAAATACGGGGGCGGAGCGCGGTGTAGCTGACAAGGCTCGCTCACCCCCGACGCGAGGTCGGGTGGGGTCGTCAGTCCCAAAATCTAAGGTCTCGCGCGGTGTAGCTGACAAAGCTCGCTCACCCCCGACACGAGGTCGGGTGGGGTCGGGACTTTCCTCTGAGTTGATCTCCTGAGGGACGGAGAGGAGGGCAGAGACCCCGGCGTGCCTTGTGCCGCCCGGTGACAAAGCCTGGTGAGCTAAACTGACAAGGTTCGTTCACCACGGACACTCGTCGAAGAGACCCCGGCGAGCCTTGTGCCGCCCGGTGAAAAAGCCTTGTGAGCTAGGAGCCTGACGGACGGAGAGGAGGGGGGAGACCCCGGCGTGCCTTGTGCCGCCGGTGAAGAAGCCTTGTGAGCTAGACTGACAAGGTTCGTTCACCACGGACACTCGTCGCAAAG
>CAYUPT010000676.1:0-2514 GCA_964446725.1 uncultured Bradymonadales bacterium
CAACGCGACCGCGGCGAACAACGCGACCGCGGGCAGGGCGGCGGACAGGCCGAGGAACCTCGAGAAGATGCCGAAAGCGGCAGTGACGAGGGCCGTTCAGACGGCTCCGATTCCCGCCGACAGCGACAAGGTCAGGGGCGAAATTGAGTGCGATCTGCGCAACGAAATACGAGTGATGTACACTTGGAAAAATCCAGCAGGAGCCAATCGATGAAAAAGCATACGACCCTGATTATGATCGCCTTATTTTCTGTTTCGTCGTTCCTGATCGGTTGCGAATCCGATGAGGACGAACAACCGGCCGACGACGAAGCCGTGGCCGAGGTCGCCGAGTCCGACGACGACGAATCGTCAGAGACCGACGGCGATGAGCCCCGTGAATTGGTGCAACAGGCCCGTGAACTCGGCCCCCTCGCAGATATGATTCGCGACGACGCCGACGAGCTCGATGCCTGGCTCGATAACCGAGATATGACCGAAGAGGAGCTGGAAGAGCTTCTCTTTGATATCTCCCAGGATCAGGAAGCCAGTCGTGCTTATTTGGAGTCGCGATGACGATCAGAGGCCGGTGGGGGGAGCTTCATGACCGCATGCCCGTCCGCCGCTTGTGATGGTCGGCGTACACCTCGCCGATGCCTCAGCGTTTCTACTGTCTTTTTATGGCTGCTTTCTCGCGCCAGATCCGGGACGTTACTCTGCAATCCACTCCTGGAGAGCCTCATAGACCCGGGGATCGCAGAGCACATCGAGGTGGCTCAAGTTGCGCAGGGTCAATTGGTGGCTTTCGGGGAAGGCCAGCGCCTTGTCGGGGTCTTCGTGGTGGCCGAGTGCGCTGTGAAGCTGTACCAGTCCATCGCCGACGATATGATCCGTAACGTGGCCCGGAGAGCCACCTGTTGTGGCCGCCACGGTATAGCAGTCTGTGTCTTGTGGCAGCGGCACGGGACAGCGCCGGTCGGGACCGCGCTTAAAGCGGCCGCGCCCCTGCCAGTCTCGGTGACATAGATTGCCGTAGCGCAGGTCGGTGACGCCGGCGCTGCGGATCTTGCCGAGTCGGGAGATGGGCGCGCTATAGGTGTTGACCTGCAGGAGATGATCGACCCAGTTGCCGGATTTCTCCAAGAGTGCGCCGTGGTGCGGTGTCGCCAAAAAGAAGAGCTTATTTAGCTTGTGCTGCCATGTGCAATCCGTTTTTTGGGCATAAAAGCAGGCGCTGCGAGCGACCAGACCACCCATGCTATGAACGAGGACCGTCAGCTCCTGTATCGCCGGATATTCGGTGACGACAGCCTCCAGCAGGTCGCTTAGATCGGAGCCATTCTCCGAGATATGACGGCCCGAGTTGTAGTGAAGATAGACCGGCACAAATCTAAACTCCTCGGCGAGTTTTGCGCCGTGGTTGTGGTTTTTTCTAAGCCACTGAAGATCGTTGCCGCAGGAGCCGTGGATCATCAATAATACCCGTCCCCCGGACTGTTGCAGTGCCTTTTTATCGACCGTCCAGGGCTCGCCGTGCTGGCGCAGTTTCATGTCGATTGCCAGCGGATTATGGGTCTCCTCGAGATAATCGCCGATGACACCGTTGAGCGCAGCCAAAAGGGCCTGGCGGGTCTGAGACGATTCGATTTCTCCGAGTTCGGAGGCGAAACGATCCAGGGCCACATCGACCCCGTCTCCCAGCAGCATCGCCATAATTCGGATGTTGGAATATACAAAGCCCGTCAGGCCTGAGGTCCGCTCCAGGTCTCCATCGGCAAATAGGCCCCCGAAGGTGGAAATTCGGCGGTGCATGGCTTCGACGAGATCCACGACTCCGACCAGGGCATCGACGGCCAGTTTCGTGGTGCCTCGCAGATAGCGTTCGTTCGTCTCGGGTTCTGAAGTCATGGCGTTGCTCACTTTACGTGGGTCGCAGGGGTAAGTGAATTTAAGCACCAGCACGTCCCGCGCGACCTCGCTGCCCGGCGGCCAGGGGGCTGGATGGATAACAACGCCGGTCCAACGGTCAATCCTGACAGGGTTCTTTGATTGTACAAGCACCATCAACCGACCAAGGCGGAGCAAGTTGGCGCTTTCGGGGCCAATGGAAGTGGGCGCAATCGAGTCGCGATACCGGCGGGGCCGTACTGACCTCGCTCACCGGTGGAACGCCGGCGCGCTTAGGTGAGCCTCCTATCGCTCCATCCCGAGCAGCGAGGAGACGGGAATCTGGCGTTTGTGTTGGGCCGCGAGGTACAGCGTGGAGTTGATGGCGCCCAGATGGGAGTAGGCCTGGGGGAAATTACCCAGAAATTCGCCGGAGTAGGGATCGATCTGTTCGGCGAATAGTCCCAGATGATTGGCGCGATCCATCAGACCGTCGTAAATCCGATGCGCTTCGTCGAGGCGATCGCTTAGCGTCAGGGCGTCGACGAGCCAGAAGGTGCAGAGTACGAAGGCGCCTTCCTCACCGGCCAGTCCGTCGGGGCCGCGGTAGCGGTAGACCAGGTCGTTGACGGTCAGTCGCTCCAGACT
>CAYUPT010000677.1:0-2510 GCA_964446725.1 uncultured Bradymonadales bacterium
GATCTGATGGGGGTGACAGCGTCGACCCCTGGGTGGGAGATTGCATCTCGTTGTTGAATTGTTCGGTGTCGGCGCCACAGGTCAAGCTGTAGTGCCCAGGCGCGACCGACGGCTGGTTGATCGGCGGGATCCATGACATAATCGGCGATCCCATCGTCACCGGCGACACCACTGCCGATGCCGGAGGGAATGGATCGGGGCCAGACTTCGATTGTTGATACTGAGGCCGGTGCATCACATCGATGCCTTCGCCGCCGCCCGACGATCAATACCGAACCGACCTTTTCTAAATGCAGCGTCCAATGGTTTTGTCTTCTCATCAACACACCGGACTCGGTCTTGTGGTATTGCTGTGCTGGCTGCTGACGGCCTGCGACACCGATGTCGAGGCCGGCGACGAGGCTCAACAGCCTCCAGGCGACGACGGCTCCGATGTCGCCGCCGTCGTCAACGACCACGAAATCAGCCACCGCGAAGTCGACCGCCATCTCGATAAACTCGGTCAACTATATCGCCACTCCAACCGGCGTTTCGACGAATCGACCCGCCAGGACAAGCGCCGCCGAGTCCTCGACCGCCTTATCGATCGACAACTCCTGCACGAATACGCCGACAGTCGCGATGTGGACGTCGACACCGATACCGTCGACCGGACGCTCCAGCGACGTATTGACGCTCAATTTGGGTCCGCCGACGATTTCCGGCGCTATCTCGACAACCTCGATATCACCGTCAGTGAGTACCGGGATCGGATACGCCGCGACCTGGCAATTGAAGAACTCATCGGTGCCGACGTCGACGCCCACGCCGTCGACGAGGACCGACTTCAACGCTACTACGAGCGCATTGCCAACCGCCGACCGGCCGACGAGCGCGTCCACGCCGGACGGCTGTCGATCGATCTGCGCGGCATCGAAGGCGATGACCAATACCGGGCGATCCGCCAGCTCTTACACGACGCGCTCGAGGATATTGACTCGTCCGACGAACTCCGCGATCTCGGTGACCAGGTCAAGCAGTGGGGCGAACAACAGAATCTCGAAATCTCCCACCGCTTCCGCGAGCCGATCTGGTATGAGCGCCGCCGGCTTCGCCCCCATGTGGCACAACAACTCTTTGAAGCCGACGAAGACTCCGCGGCGCTCGTCGATACCGCCTCCGGTATTGACGCCTACTGGCTCCATGAAGTTCGACCGGAGGGCATCCGCCAATTCGATGAAGTCGAAGAACTTCTGCGCGAACGCGCCCGGCGAAGCCGCCTGAGCGAACAGCGCCAAGAGCTTATCGACGAACTCCGACGCGACGCGCAGATCACCACCGACCTCGAAGACTCGCCTCCAACGACCGACCCGGGTGAGCCATGAGCGGCATCGATCACCGGGCAGTTCTGATGGCGGCGTTGCGCGCTCTTGTCGCCACTGCGGCGGTTATCGGATTATCAGCGCCGGCCGTCGCCGACGCCGATCAACGACTCACCCACCACGGCGGCGACGCCGACTTCAACGACGTCTCCCCCCTGGCCTTTGAATTCATCGGTTTCGATATACCCGACGATGCCTTTCCGCTCGAAGTCGCTTTCGTCGGATCTGCGCCCGATGACCTGTCGGAAGATGCCGTCCTTCGAGCCGCGGACGCCGCCGCCACCCAGTGGAACGACGTCGCCTGCTCGTCGGTGCGCTTTGAGATCATGGAACCCAAATCGTCGCCCGACGAACTCCAAAATCACCAGATCCCGTTGTACTTCGACGATTTTCAGGAGCCCCAACTCGATCGGCTCGCCGCCACCACGCTGCCCTCCGGCACCGCTCCCGAGGGCATCGAAATTCGCGTCAATGCCACCCGCTATCGCTGGGATCTTGAGGCCCACCCCTTTGAGCGGCTTGCCGGCGACGCCGACCGACCGACGCTCTCACTTCCCGCCGTGCTGACCCACGAGTTCGGCCATGTCCTCGGACTTCATCACACCAATGCCCATAGCGCCGCCACAATGGCCGCCACCTACCTCGACGACGGCAGCCAGAGACACCTCAGCGCCGACGACAAACTCGGCATCTGCCAGCTGTATCCCGATCCCGGCGACGAATGCACCACCGACGACGACTGCGGCAGCGCCGATTGTATCACCGGCGAGTACGGCAAGGTCTGCGACATCTACCTGGCGAATATCGGCGACTACTGCGCCCTCGACCTCCAGCACTGTCCGGAGAGGTGCCATCTCGACAACCCCGACGTCGGCATCGGTTACTGCACGACGTCCTGCGACGCCTCCGCAGACTGCCCCGACCACTTTGAATGCGCCGAACTCGCCGACGAAGACGATACTCGACACTGTCAATTTTCGCCGGGTACTCGGCCATCGCAACAGGGATGCTCGATGCGTCCCGGCCCCGCGTTTCCGGCGTTTGCCGCGATGGTCATGGTGCTCGCCGCCACGGGTCGACGCCTGATCGCAACCTAAATAGCTGATCGAGATAGTCCTACACGTACCACGTCGAATGACCAGTCTGGGT
>CAYUPT010000678.1:0-2508 GCA_964446725.1 uncultured Bradymonadales bacterium
GAGCGCATCGAAAAAGCGCTGGCTCGTCATGGTTGATCGCGCGACGCGCGGGCGGCGGCGCCGCGACGGCATCTGCGGACCCGGCGAACTTGTCAAACCGACTACGGCACCTATAGTGCCCGATAGAAACCCGATGTCCGGCGGCCAGCGCGCTCCAGCAGCGATACCACCGCCGAATTCAATAAAAGATTCTTGCAGCCCCACTCTCACACAGGAGTACGACCATGGCGACCGACGAGAAAAATTACGACGTCCGCACCATCGAGCGCTACCTGCGCGAAGGCAAGATCGACCGCGACGAGTACGAAGAACACCTCGACAACTTGCCCGACGTCTCCGACAAGGCCCAGAAATTCGAGGCCGAATTCGAAGAAGGCGTCCTCGACGACGAAGAAAACCAGGAAGGCGAAGACGACGAGACCACCGAAGAAGACGACGAGTAGTCCCCGTATGTCACCTCCGGCCGAGCCGTCGGCACGAAGTCGATAATGGAGTTCCGCCATGAGTAGTCACGACGAGTCCCCATCGGACAGCGATACCACCGACGGAGCTTGCGACGGAGCGGCCTCGCCCGACGATCCGCTCGTCACGCCGCTGGGCGGAAACGCCGGCGTCCATATCCAACAAGAAGACGATGACGACGGCGATGAGGCGCTGGCCGTCGACTTCGGCGGATTTGTCGTCAGTCTCGGCACCAGTTGCATGGTCAATCTGGGCAAGCACCCCAATCCCGATACCGGCCAGCCCAACAAAGACCTGGCGGCCGCCGGCCAGACGATTGACATCCTTAAGATGCTACAGCGCAAGACCCGCGGCAATCTCGATGACGACGAGCGCCAGCTTCTGGCGAGTCTTCTCCGGGATCTCCAGCGAGCCTATGACGACGCCAGCGGTCACTGACGACCGACGCGTCCCCAGGAGTCCCCCGGATGGTCCATCCCCTGCCGGTTACATCCCGGAGTTGTGAGAATCGGCGGCCGCGGCGTATCGACGGCGCCATCACCTGGCTGGTAGCGGCGGCGCTGGTGATCGCCGGTTGCGATGCCGAACCGGCTTCAGGCCCCACCTCTGATAGCGGCGACTTCGACGACACCTCCGAGCCGACAGCACAGATTGTCGACGACGAGTCGGCGCCGGCCCCAGCGGCCCAACCCGACGGGATGCCCCCGGATTTCGCACAACTGGTCGCCGGCATCCGCCCCGCCGTCGTCAATATCTACACCCGCACCGATCCCCCCGAACAGGCCCAGTCCGCCCCCTTTAGCGCTCCGTCGATGGTCCCCGATGACCGCATCCAGGAGAGTCTGGGCTCGGGCTTTATCTTCGATGATGATGACGACCTGGTACTGACGAACCACCACGTCGTCGACGGGGCCTCCGAGATCGCCGTGAGACTACTCGACGACCGCGTCTTTAGCGCCCAGGTCCGCGGCAGCGACGCCCCGACGGATATCGCCGTTCTGGAGCTCCAGGACGTCGACACCTCCCTGCCGACCGCCCCCCTCGGCGATGCCGATGACCTGCAGGTCGGCAACTGGGTGCTGGCGATCGGCAACCCCCTGGGGCTTTCGAGCACGGTCACCGCCGGGATCGTCAGCGCCTCCGGCCGTCAGGTCATGCCCCCCGGCGGGCAGCTGCGCTTCCAGGATTTTATTCAGACCGATGCCTCCATCAATCCCGGCAGCTCCGGCGGACCGCTGGTGGCGACGAACGGCGACGTTCTGGGCATTGCCACCGCCGTCAGCTCCGACGGCCAGGGGCTGGGGTTTGCGATCCCGATCAGCATGGTTCACGAAGTGCTCGACGACCTCATCGAATACGGTCGCGTCGAGCGCTCCTGGCTGGGGGTATATATCGGCGATGTCCCCGACGCATACCGCGATGAATTCGATCTTCCCGACAGCGGCGGGGCCATGATCACCCGGCTCGTCGACGACGCTCCGGCCGATGACGCCGGAATCGAGCCCGCCGATGTGCTCGTCAAAATCGACGACCAGCCGATCGACGACGCCAATCACCTCGCCTGGATGGCGTCGACACTCGGCGTCGGCAATACGGTGGACGCCGTCGTCTATCGCGGTGACGAAGAACTGACGATTCCTTTGACCCTGTCGGCGCTGCCGGAATAACAATCCATTTCCAAAGGGGGTTGTCGATATCGGTGGAGTGATTACGATCGGAGATGTCCGCGTATCCTGCACGACCCCCGAACGCTTGGTTTGCCCGGAGTACGACGATGACTTCCACGACCTCCACCGACTCCTCCGGCCCCCAACTGGTGGCCCGGGGCATGAGCGCGACGCCTCTGCTCTTTTTTTCGAGTCTGGCCGTCGTCGGGCCCCTGGGACACTTTGCGCTGTATTTGCTACTGGCCTGGAAGTTGGCCGCCGTCGTCAGCATCGTGACGCTGGTCGCCGATGGGGAGTTTGCGTCGCGCTTTTCGCTGTCGGAGCGACTGGCCATGCTCGCCGCCAATGGACTGGTGGCTTTGATGGTCGCCACCTTCGG
>CAYUPT010000679.1:0-2508 GCA_964446725.1 uncultured Bradymonadales bacterium
ATTTGTGGTGACGATGGTCTCTGTTGTCTGTTCATCGCCGCCGGCAAAAAACGGACCGCCGTCCCAGAGCCCGGCATCGCGCGCCGGGAGTTCTCGTCCGCTTGAAGTTGGGCACGAGATCGACTTGTATTGGCTTTACTTGAACCCCTTAAGTGATTGTTTAACGGGAGAATCCATCATGGCAGATCTAGTCGATGAGTCCGGCCATCCGCGGTTTATCTACGGTACGGCCTGGAAAGAAGAGGAGACCGAACGACTTACGCGCCTCGCCATCGAAAGTGGATTTCGGGCCATCGACACCGCCAATCAGCGAAAGCACTACGTAGAAGACGCCGTTGGAGCGGCGATTGCGTCGGCGCTGGACGATGGGCTGCTACAGCGCGAAGAACTCTTTGTTCAGACCAAGTTTACCTACGCCGCCGGCCAGGATCATCGCATTCCCTACGATCCCGATGCCCCCTACAGGCGTCAGGTCGAAACATCGTTTCAGAGCTCTCTGAATCATTTGCAACTGGAAACCATCGATTCCTACGTATTGCACGGCCCATCGACGCGAAATGGGCTCGCCGATGCCGACCGCGAAGTCTGGTCGGCCCTCGAGGCACTGGACGCTTCCGGGCAGGTCGACCACATCGGCATCAGCAATGTATCGGCAGGCCAGCTGGAGTTGCTGGTCGATGAGGCCGACATCGCGCCGGACTTCGTCCAAAACCGCTGTTTTGCGCGCACCGGCTGGGATCGGCGGGTCCGCCAGATCTGTGCGAAGCACGACATTAGCTACCAGGGCTTTTCACTGTTGACGGCCAATCGACGGGCTCTAAAGGCCCCGAAAGTTGCCCAGGTGGCCGAACGCTACGATCGCACCATTCCCCAGATCGTCTTCCGCTTTGCGCTCCAGATCGGGATTCTTCCATTGACCGGCACCACCAGCCAGGAGCATATGAACCAGGACCTCGCAGTATTCGACTTCGCCCTCGACGACGGCGATGTGGAGACAGTGGAGTCGATTGCCCGGCCGTGACGGGCCGCACCACAGACTACCAGGGCACGGCGGCCGGACCGCCGAAGTAGGCGATAATGGTCATGGTACACAGTGCCATGATCAGTACGGCGGCAATGCCCAGTGTTAGACTGTAGCGCCGGTCATAGCTCGCAAAGGTCGCTGCCCAGTCATCGTCGCGCTCTGTCATCACTCCCCCCGAAGTGTAGAAAAACGTTCCAGTGTCGTCGATGTACCGACGCCGCGCCATCCGGTGGCATCTACCGATAAAGCTAGACAGGTATCGGGATTCGACCAGTCTACCAGAAGGAAAGGGGGGCGACAGCCCGAATATTGTGGTTCCAGGGCCGCACGATCAGGCCCGGGAGTCGGTTACATCGGGATAATGGGTCTCGATGTACTCGATGCCATCAGCTGTCAGCTGGACGTTGCGTTCCTCGACATTGCCCCGGATGAGATGGCGGTTCATCAAGTCGTCGAAGAGTTCCGCGATCTCCTCTTCGGCAAACGCCTCAGCACCGCGGAATTTCTGGAATGCCGTGGGGTTTTGGCTGCGGCCCTCGTAGAGTTCGATGAGGACTTCTTTTTCGATATCGGTGTTGGAAGTTGGCATCGTTGTTCTGGGCCCGTTGTGCGAAGCAGTGAATGACGCATTCGGACCATACATGGGTGACCGACGTCTGCGACGTCAACCGGCTCGGCGCCAGCCGCTTATTGCGGCGGTTTCTTTCCGTCTGGCGTAATGCAGCGCGACAGGTCGAAAAGCAAGAACACCAGCGCTTTTTCCTGATCGGTCAGCTCGCCGGTGGTACATCCGGTGGGGAAGGGGTCGCTGGGCGAGGAGTTATCGCCGTCGACGACGTGAAATTCGCTGAAGACGACGCGGCCGCACTGCTCGTCTTCATCGACGCCGACCGGGGTATTGAAGCTAAATTGTTGGGTGTGGTCGCCACCGCCCAAAAACCCGGAGGACTCGATCCAGCTCCACTCCTGGGCGATGTCGGAGTCGAGGTTGCCGATGGTCGCCCGGGCTTCGTTGATGTCGAATTCGCCGGCCGGCGTGGTACCGGTCTGGTACATCCAGTCGTAGAGCATTTCCCCCTTGTCGAATTCGGTGTTGATGTAGCCGGTCTGACTGTCATTGGTCAGCCCGCCACCGGACCAGTCGGCGACGGATTGGAAGTCCGACGGGCCCTCGTCGAGCCAGATATTGTGCCAGTGCGATAGAAATGCTCGACCGCCCAATTCGGTAAACTCCTGTAAGGCTTCGCGGGCCTGCTGGGATTTATCGTCCTCATTGGGACTTCCCTCACAGGAGTGAATGACGATGTCGTACCCCAACAAATTATCGAGGTCGTCCCACCAATCCCAGGCGTCGGTAAAGGATTGACCGGCGTTGAGGAAGTCGGCGAAGGCGTCGGTTCCACCGCGTCCGGCAAAGAGGTGAATTCGTCCGTCGCCGTCCTCGGTAGAAAATTCGGAGGCGTCGACCCCGATTTTACGGACCA
>CAYUPT010000680.1:0-2504 GCA_964446725.1 uncultured Bradymonadales bacterium
GCGACGGCGCAACGGGCTCTAGCTCCACGAAGACCATCGTCTCGTCGTTATCCTCATCGGCCCGGTGGACTCGGCGCTCCACGACCTCCCACTGCTCCCCGTCAAAATCCGGAAAAAACGTATCGCCGTCGTGCGATCCCATCACAAGTGTCAGAGCCATTCGGTCTGCCACCGGGAGCACCTGGCCAAAGAGACTCTGGCCACCGATGATCATCGCCGAATCCGCCGACTCGCTCCGGGCCGCCTCCAGGGCGTCCGAAAGACTTTTGACCACCGTACATCCCTCGATGTCACCGTCTGACTGGCGACTCAACACGATATTGAGCCGTCCGGGCAGTACCATTCCAATCGACTCATGGGTCTTGCGGCCCATGATGATCGGATGCCCCATCGTGACGCGTTGAAAATGCTTCAGGTCGGCCGGAAGCCGCCAGGGAAGCCCTCCATCGTCACCGATGACCCGCTGTTGGTCCACAGCAGCGACGATCACCAGCTCCAGCCTGGGGTCCTCTACACCGCGATCGGTGCCTTGATCGCCGGATGGCAGTGGTAATCCTCGATCTCAATATCGTCGTAATCAAAGGCGTCGATATCGTCGACGTCGCCGTTTAGTCGAAGCCGGGGAAGCTCGTAGGGCTTCCGATCGAGCTGGGTTTTCGCCTGCTCGATGTGATTGGTGTACAGGTGGGCGTCGCCGAGTACGTGGATAAATTCACCGCGCTCAAGGCCGGTGACCTCAGCGATCATGGATGTCAGCAATGCGTAGGACGCAATATTGAACGGAACGCCCAGAAATATATCCCCGCTTCGCTGATACAGTTGGCAGCTAAGCCGGCCGTCGTCGACGTAAAATTGAAAGAGCACGTGACAGGGAGGCAGCGCCATCTCGTCGAGGTCGGAGACATTCCAGGCACTGACAACGTGGCGGCGCGAATACGGCTTATTTCGAATCGACGCGATGACCTCTTTGATCTGATCGATTCCGCCGCCATCTCCGTCGGGCCACGACCGCCACTGAGCGCCGTAGACCGGCCCCAGTTCTCCCTGGTCGTCGGCCCACTCATCCCAGATCGAGACGCCCCGCTCGTTGAGGTACGACACATTGCGTCCCCCCTCGAGAAACCACAGCAATTCGTGGATGATCGACCGAAAATGCAGCTTCTTGGTCGTCACCGCCGGAAAGCCGTCGCTCAAATCGAAGCGCATCCGGGCGCCAAATAGGCTCAGCGTCCCGGTCCCGGTCCGATCACCGCGCCGGGTTCCCTCGTCCAAAATGCGCTGCATTAAATCGAGATACTGCTGCACCGTCGAAACTCACCTGTCGTGGCCGGCTGGGTTGATCGTCGCGATTCGCTCCCCTGCGGCACTATGCCTTGGGACCAAATCCGAGAATGATGTAGCCGCCGGACTTTTCGTCCTTCTTGATCTCGAGCATTCCGCGGCGCTCGGCATCTTCCAGAAGCTCGCTGAACTTCCGGTAGCCGTAGAAGGTCTCCGAAAAGTGCGGCTTCTTGCGCTTGATGGTCTGCTTGACCATCGAGCCCCAGAGGTTTTCATCGCGCTCTCGAAACAGGGCCTCCGTGGTATCCAGTACCAGATCGAGGGCTTCTTCTTTCGAGCCCTCGTCGTCGGCGCCGGTCTTGCCCTTCTTTTTGTCCGAAGACTTGGGGCGCGACTTCTTCTTGGATTTATTTTTGTGCTTGCGCTTATCGCGCACCACGTCGTCGTAAAAGATGTACTCGTCGCAGTTATCGATCAGCAGATCGGACGACGAGTTTTTGACACCCACGCCGACAACTTTCTTGTTGTTTTCCCGAAGCTTGCTGACCAGCGGCGAAAAGTCGCTGTCGCCGGTGATCAACACGAAGAGATCGACGTGGCTTTTGGTGTAGCACAGGTCGAGAGCATCGACGACAAGTCGGATATCCGCCGAGTTCTTGCCGGAGTAGCTCACGTGGGGGATTTCGATGAGTTCGAAGGCCGCCTCGTGAAGCGGCTTCTTCGAGGACTTGTATCGATCCCAGTCGGCGTAGGCCTTTTTGAGAACGATATTGCCCTTGTCGAGAAGTCGCTGGAGCACGAGGTGAATATCGAATTCGTTGTATTTGGCGTCTCGCGCGCCGATGACGACGTTTTCGTAATCGGCAAAAATCGCGATATTCGGTGCTTTCATTCCTTCCATCCTGGTAATGCTAAAGACTGCAGTCCGCGGAGGACTCTACAAAGTGAAAGTCAGGTCTTTCGCCGGACCCTATCGCCCCAGCATCGAATGCGTCAAGAACGGCAACGACGAGGCGATCCTCCAAGCGGGACTTTCGGGCGTCGTAGAGCCAAGGAACGGCGACCTTAAATTGTTCCCACCGAAGCCGATTGCACATCGTTCTTCCCCACTGCAACCCAACGCTCCTCCCCGAAGCCCACTCGCCATCGGCGAGTGGGCGTCTCGATCGGGGAGGTGGGCGTCGGCGCTTTCCAGCCGACGTTCGGAGGGGCGTCTCCAGCAA
>CAYUPT010000681.1:0-1239 GCA_964446725.1 uncultured Bradymonadales bacterium
GCCTGGAGACCGAGGGAGCTCCCGGCCTATTTCCCTTTTTATTTATCGTCATCGCCTGCGGCGACGCCAGATGATTTCACAGCCTCGTCGCCAGCGGGACCACGGCCAAACAACTCGATCGTGAAACCGACGCCCGCCCCATCGGCTACGGCGGGATGATCGGCGAGTCGCTGCTGGGACTGGTCGCCGTGCTGGCGACGACGGCCGGGATGGCCTCGGTCGCCGAGTGGGAAGAGGAGTACGCCAACTGGGAGCAGCTTCAGGGCGTCGGCGTCAGTGTCGGCCACTTCGTCGACGGCTGTGCCAGTTTTCTGGAGTCCATCGGCATCGACCCCAGCCTGGGTGCCACCTTCGTCAGCCTGGTCGTCGTCAGCTACGCATTGACATCGCTCGACAGCGGCACTCGCCTTCTGCGCTACAACATCGAGGAAATGTCGAAGACCCTGGATCTCGACATCGGACAAAACCGCTACGTCTCAAGCGTGGTCGCCGTCGGCTCCATCGGCTTTTTCGCGTTTTACGAAGTCGACGGAACACCGGCCGGATTGGTGCTGTGGGAGCTCTTTGGCACCACCAATCAGCTTCTGGCCGGCCTGGCTCTGATGGCGGTGACCCTCTATTTGCTGATGCGCAATAAAAACTGGTACGTCGCCGGCATCCCCATGATCGCCATTCTGGGAACGACGGTGGTGGCCATGGTCACCAATACCCGCGGCTTTTTCGAGGACGGAAACTGGCTTCTGGCAACCATTGGCTCCATCCTCCTCGTGCTCGCCGTATGGCTCGTCATCGAGGGCGCATTGGCGATCTACCGATATGTGCAGTCCGGTGAGACCATCGACGATCTAAGCGTCTTTCCCGACGATCCATGACGAGGACCGACGATGACCGATGTGCAGTACCGCCGGAATCTGACCGATATCACCTCCCGCGATCTTCGTGGCTTCTTCGTCGGATGGCCCGACCCACCGGACGCTGCAACTCATCTGGAGATTCTGCGCAACGCCGATGCCGTTTCGCTCGCCGTCACACCGCAGTCGGGCCGTGTCGTCGGCTTTGCATACGCCATCTCCGACGGTATTTTGTCGGCCTACATCCCGCTATTGGAAGTCCTTCCCGACTGGCAACACCAGGGGCTCGGAACTCGCCTCATCGAGGAGTTGTGCGACGAACTCGGCGATCTGTACATGATCGACCTGTGCTGCGACGCAGACCTCGAGGACTTTTATCGCCGACTCG
>CAYUPT010000681.1:1249-2495 GCA_964446725.1 uncultured Bradymonadales bacterium
CAATTTCACATCATCGACGGCCATGATTCGGCGCAACTACGACACACAGTCGGGAATCTGACGCTCCCGTACCGTGCGCCGACGATCGCAACGCCCCCGACGCCCCGTCGGGTATCGATCGACGTTGAAGTTCGCGCTTAAAGACTTCGACAGACCTGCGTATCCGAGCAGATTTCGTCGTCCGAACAGCCGCAGACGCCGTCGACGCAGATATCGGCATCGTCGACGGCGCTACAGGAGTTGTCGTCGGCGCACTCACAGGTTCCGTCGACGCAGGTATCGAGCCCGTCGTCGACGTTCTGGCAGTCCGCATCGGAGTCGCATCCCTCCTGGCAGCTTCCGTCGTCGGTACACTGAGCGCTGTCATCGATGCATACCACGGTCTCACCGTCGTCATCGGCGAGCTCTAACTCGATGTCATCCATCTCCTGATCGTCGCAGGAGAAGGCGTCGCCCGGTTCGACAGCGCAGTAGCCCTGGCCTTCGTACTCCACACAGACTTCGCCGGTCACCGGATCGCAGTCCGATTGACTGGAGCAGGTTCCCCTCCAGCCGCTGTAGGTGGCAATGCACTGATGGTCCTCTTCACAGCCCCCGTCCGCGCTGTCGCCCGCCCAGGCACAGCCGCCGTTGTAGCACTCCCACTCCGGCCCCTCGCCGCAGTCGGAATCGCTGTCACAGGCGTTGACGCAAAATTGCGGCGACTCCGTGCTCTGATTGTCGCCGTTATTCTGGTTGTCGTCGTTATCCTGGTTGTCGCCGTTATTCTGATTGTCGCCGTTGTCCTGGTTGTCGCCGTTACTCTGATTGGCATCGGAATCGTTCTGGTCGACCGCGTTGGTATCGTCATTTCCGCCGTCGGCTGCTTCGTCGCCACAGGCGGCCAATACCCCGCCGATCGCGATGATCGCGCAACATACAATGACTATCACTCGCTTTCTCATGAGTCTGGCCTCGTCCAAAAGCTGGGAGTTCGCTCTCCAATGCCGTGCTGTGGCCAGTATTGCAACATATCGCCGGGCCTCATCAAACCGCAGCCGGAGACTTCCGGTAGATCGGTGCTTTTTTCGCAGGACACGACCGAAGTCGAAGGGCGTCGTCAGCTAACGACCATCTCCAACACCACGCCCCTCGCCGGTAGTAGTCAGGTCAAAACATGTCGACTCCTCCCAGGACCCTCGCACACTCGGGCCCGCTCGTCATCGACTGCGGAGAAGCTCTCCGCGCTCCAAATTCCAGGCGCCGG
>CAYUPT010000682.1:0-2474 GCA_964446725.1 uncultured Bradymonadales bacterium
ACATCCCGGAGATGCCACCGTTCGATGAACTGGAAGCGTCGGCATCTGCCGACGAGCCGAGCATCGAGGGCGCGTGGTGGATTGCCACGCAGTCGACGATTGATCTGCTGACCGCGATGTCACGTCGCGATGGATACACCGGTCGGGGACTTCCCGATTCGATGCGTGTGATGCTAATGCGACTCGACGAAGCTCTCGTTGGTCCGGCTCGCCCGCTGCCTCGGGATACGATGTTTCGGGCCATGGAGTTGTGCCAGGAGGCGCTAGAGGCGGTTCTGATGCAACCGCGGACCAGGCTGGTTCGACGACACGAGATGGTGCCCATCCATGCGGCTGGCGAAGTCGACAAGAAGACGATGCGCTGGCTGGGACGGCTTCCGGGACGGACAGCGCGCGAGAAGCTGGCTGGTCGAGATAAGATGAAGGCGCCGAAACGCCGGTTCATTGCCAATACACGGGAAAACCGGGTGGTGCGGCGAGTGATCGAGTTGTTTCAGGAACACGTCGATGCCCGCGATAAATACTTCGATGCCTACGATGGCGACAACGCCAGCGAAGCCGTCCGGCGTCTCAAGGCGATGCGGCGGTTGTGCGGTGTCCAGTTGCGCAACTCGCCGCTGTCCGACGTCGATCCCGCCGTGCAGATGCGTGCCAACAATGTCATGCTCGACGACCGCCGCTATGCCCGGGTGTGGCGTGCTGCAAAGTTGTTGCGAAAGCGCCGACAGAGCGCGGAGTCCGGCTGGAAACAGATGCCCCGGCGAGCCCGGGAAATTGCCTTCTGGGGCATCGTCGCACGGCTTATTCGAAGCGGAGCTGTATTCTGGAACCGTCCCGGCATCATCGGTTTTGAAGAGGACGAGCGGCCGGAAGTGTTGTCGGTGGAGGACCTGGTTGCTGATGCCGATCGGGGGCAGTTCGTAGAGTTGTGGTTGTCGATACAATCTGGGGATTCCGAGCCCGTCGAAGGCGTCATCGGAGGACGGGTTAGGAAAATCAAAGGAACCTTTGGATTCATCCAGCGAGATGATGGACCGGACGTCTACTTCAATCGTCATTCGCTGAAAGAGCCAGAGCGGTTTGAACAAGTCGAGAAGGGCAATGTCGTCCGTTTTCAACGGGGCACGCCGCCCAACCCGGATCAGAATCCACCGGCGAAGGAGTTAGTCTTGGTCGGTGACGATGATGAAGAAAGTGGGATGATACTTCGGATTGAATTGGACGGGCAGACCCTGTCGGTCAAACCCGCGACGCTACCGGAAGTTGGTATCACCTGCCCGAACTTTGCCAGAGAATCGACGGAGTACGAGATCAATTTCGATCTCCCCGCTGACTCCGACGCCGGTCGAGGCTTCCCCTGTTCAATCCCCTTCGACCTACTTGGCAATCGGGTCGACCGAGGCCGTCCCGTCGACCCGCAAGGACTCCGCCAGTTGATCGATATGGTTGAGCAACGGTTGCTTACTCCGGTTTTAGGAGATGAGCAGAGGTTGCGTGGCGGTGGCGAAGTTGAGTCACCGCCAGGCGGACAGGCTTCGTCGGATGTTGCCGGTGTTGATTTCGGTCCGACCTGCCCGAGTGTCACCCGTAAAAAGACCGAACTGGTTCAGGTCAGTGGGTATGCCGTCGGTTTTAACCTCGACGGAACGGACTTCTGGGAAGTAGAGACGGAATTGAACCCTGTTTTTCCGCCGGGAGTAGGCGACCAGGATGCATCCACCAGTTCGGTGTTTTCTGCGGAGAGAGGCGAAACCAACGACAATTTTTCTGGCGTGCGTCACCTCATCGAAGAACTTGCCGACCACCCGGTGATCGACACCGCTGATGACGTCGGCTACGCGGTACCGGATCTGGCGGACGAAGAAGCAAAACGACGGTTTCGGGCATTGCTCGAGGGCAGGCTTCGACCACGGAGAGTTGTTCCGATATGGCGCAGTGTCGCCGCCGCTGTGGGCTGGCAGTCCGGTGATGAATCTCTGGTCGATGGCGAAGACCAGCTCATTCTGGTTGTCGATGCCGATGCCCCGCAGTTGACGATCACGCCACTGATATCGTGTCGGGACGAAGAACTAGCACAGCAGCAACCAGACACCGGAGGCATCTACTGGGAACGGCGGCCGCCGATGCCTGTCGAGGATTCCGATGATCTGCTGACGACACGGCGTCTGCTCACCGACTACGCCACGAATCTCGTCAACGAACACTGTGGCGAAGAATATCTATGGCTGGTCGACTATCTCGTGGACTCCGGTCGAATCGAGCGATTGATCGAAACCGGAGAGGTTGTCGCTCCCGTCAATGACGACACCGGTAAATGGATGCGTCTCGTTCACGACACCGAATTGTGGCAGCGGTGTCGGAATCGCTGGTTCAAGCTATTCGATGAACGTATCACGCAGCAGGTGGGCAGCGGTGAACTCGATGGCCTACGCGATGACCATCTACTGGCTACGGTGGTGCTTACCGGATATCCC
>CAYUPT010000683.1:0-2471 GCA_964446725.1 uncultured Bradymonadales bacterium
TGACGAGCGGGCCCACCGGGCCCCGAGGAAGACGAATGGACTCTGCCTGCATTCTCAGGCCCTACTCCACGGTGAACGAAGATGCCCCGGGCTTCACCAACTCCGTCACCATCCGCCGCACGTCGTCGAGCAACTCCGCTCGATCCCGTCCCCCTTTCGCGAGAACATCCTCCACATTCGCTTCCAGTTGCTGGCGCTCGCTGTCGCTCAACTCCTTGGCGGTGACCACGATGATCGGCACCTGGCGACGGCTGTCGTCGCTGCGAAACCGGTGGAGAAACTGAAAGCCATCGACTTCCGGCATCATCAGATCCAACAAGATCAGATCCGGATCGACCTCCGCCGCCACATCGAGCCCCTCCTGTCCGTCCTCGGCTTCGGCAACCGTCCAGTCGTCCTTTTGCAATACGCGCCGGATCAACGACCGAGTAGGCTCGTCGTCTTCCACCACCAGGATATTGCCCGACGTCGGGTCCGGACGTCGGTAATCGTCGAGCACACTGACCAGCTTTTGTTTGTCGATCGGTTTGACCAGATAATCATCGGCTCCCAGCGCGTAACCCCGGCCTTGCTCGGAGAGCATGGACACCATGACCACCGGGATATCGCATAATTCCGGGTCCTCTTTGAGCTTCGTCAGCATTGTCCAGCCGTCCATCGACGGCATCATCACATCCAGGGTGATCACCGACGGATTGAGCTGTTCGGCAATCAACATCCCCTCCGAACCGCTGGCCGCCGTAAAGACCTGGAATCCGGCATCGGTCAACATGCGTGTCATCAGGTCTCGGACGGTGGCATCGTCGTCGACGACGAGCACCGTCTCCGCATCTCTATCGATCTTATCGACAGCCGCCGCCCCGGAGGTGGCCACCGAAACATCCGAGCTTTCATTCAGTCCCGTCGCCCCGGCCTGTTCCTCGTGCTCCGACCGCAGATCGGCGGCCAGGCGCACTGTGAAAGTTGTCCCCTCTCCGGGCCGGGAGTCGACGTCGATGGAACCGCCGAGCAAAGAGCAGAAATGACTGGTAATCGTCAATCCCAGCCCGGTACCGCCGAATTCGCGCGTCGTCGATGTGTCGGCCTGGCTAAAGGCCTCGAAGACCTGCTCGATCTCATGTTGATCCATGCCGATACCGTCGTCTTCGACGACAAATACAAACACCTCATCGCCGTCGACGTAGTCCACCGACAGCGCCACCTGGCCGTCATCCGTAAATTTGCAGGCATTGCTGAGCAGATTGAACAAAATCTGACGCACTTTTGTGATATCGGAATGCATGACCGGAAGGTCGTCGGCGACGTCGGTGCGAAACTCGTTGTCGTTTTCACTGGCCAACGGCTGGACCGTCCCAGCGATATTATCGATCAACTCATCGACGCCAAAGGCCTCAACGTGAGTCTGCATCTTGCCGGCTTCGATCTTGGAGAGATCCAGAATATCGTTGATCAGATCCAGTAGATGATTGCCGGCGTTGTGAATCCGCTTGAGGTCCGGACTGAAACCGACGACGGCATCCGGGACATCCTCTTCGGCGTCTTCCAAAAACGCCACTTCCTCGAGCATCATCTCCGAATAACCGATGACGGCATTTAGCGGTGTTCTCAACTCATGGCTCATATTGGCCAGAAACGTGCTTTTGGCTTTGCTGGCCTCCAGGGCCTCGTCGCGGGCCTCGCGAAGTTGTTTTTGAGCCTCTTTGCGCTCGGTAATATCGCGCATCACCAACACGACGCCCTCCTCGTCTTCGCCGCTCGTCCGGCCCAGTAGACCGACCGCCAACTCCAGGGGAAACGACGTGTCATGGCGCCGGCCCTCAAACTCCCGACTGCTGTCGAGTGATCCCTGTTGATGCCGCAACGCATCGACGTCCAGACCGGCGATAAGCTCGCGGATCTGCCGGCCCTCCAGTTGTTGGCCTGTGCAATCAAATAGCTTCCGTGCGGCATCGTTGGCGGACTGGATCGTGCCCTCCAGATCGAGTGTCACAATGCCATCGGGCGCCGTCTGGAGCACAGCCCGGGTCTTGCGCTCTTTTTTGCGCACCTGGTCGGTGAGCCAGCCCTCGAGACCGTCTTTGACAAAGACCAGCGAAAAGACCAGCGACCCCACCATCAACAACTCGAAGAGCCGCAGCTTGTCATCGTATTCGGCGTAGACGTCCTGGCCCAATTCCACGCCCGATATCAACAGCCCGAAGGCCCCGATATAGGTCACCACAATGATCCCCATCCAGACGGCGGCCATCCGCTTTCCGAAGATCAAAATCGCCATAATCGGCATCAAGACCAGACAGGCCAGGCCCGGTGCAAACAACCCTCCGGTAAAATTCGCGATCCAGAGCAATACCGCGTAAATCGGCGCCAACAAAAGATGGCCCGCCAGACGCGTATCCCCCGTTTGGCGAAGAATGATCGGTGCCAGCATCGTCATCGCCAGCGCCACGACCACCCCTGTGGCGGCCTCCACC
>CAYUPT010000684.1:0-2469 GCA_964446725.1 uncultured Bradymonadales bacterium
ACTTCGAATTTCTGGTCGATGACGAGTGCCGGAGACTTCGCCGCTGCCAGCTCCAGCCCCACGTCGGGCTGGGTGTGGTACCAGATGCTCAACCGCGCCGGGCCCATCCGGAAGTGTGGACGGCGCTGGAGAGGATGCTCGACGAGACGTCCGTCGTCGCCCTGGGGGAAGTCGGCGTGTGGCGCGATGAAGAGGCGCACTGGGAGTTGTTTCGCCGCCAGGTCCGGATTGCCGATCGGGTGGGGCCGATGCCGATTTTGGTGACGCCGCCCAGGCGCCTGAAGGTCAACCTTACGTACAAGATGATGAATTGGCTCGAGCGCTACGGCTACCCGCCGTCGAAAGTCGTCATGGGCGGGCTGGACGAGCGAATGATCAAAAATGTGATCGACAGTGGGTTCTGCGCCGGCTGTCCGGTGGGAGCGGCGCGCAATGAACCGCGGGAGATCGCCGGGCTGCTCGCCGAATTGGCCGGCGACGATGCCGGGGCCGAACGAATATTGCTGACGGCTGCACTGCGCAGCAGTGGAGGTGATCTTCTGGGAATCCCCAAGACCATTGAGGCGCTTCAACAAGAGGGCGTCGACGATGCGACGATCCAACAACTAGTCTACAACAACGCTTCGCGGCTATTTGGAACCGCCAGTTCGCGCGAAGCGTCTGACAGTCCAGGAGGACGAGATGAAACCGATTGAAGCACCGGATGTGAAGACCGTATTGCTGGCCACTGATTTTAGCCGATGGACGACCAATGCCGTCGAATACGCCTTCGGGGTCGCCCGCTGTTTTGACGCCGAAGTGCTGATGGTTCACGGCATCGAGCCGATCTCCGATGCCGCCGTCGAAGACGATGACGACGGCGATGACCTCGGCGAGTTTTACGGCGAACTCAGCGAGAAGGCCCGGGATCGGCTCGAGGAGCTGGTCGAGGAGGCCGATCGGCGAGACGTCAACGCCCGCTATCATATCGAAATCGGTCAGCGGTGGCGGATTGTACTCGACTGCGCCGAAGAAGAGGACGTCGATTTGATCGTCGTCGGTCGCCGCGCCCAGATCGATCACGAAAATCTGTCGCTGGGCACCACCAGTCAGCGCATTTATTTCGGTACCGATCGGCCGGTGATGACCGTTCCCAGCGATCCGCAGTCCGACGAGGACGACGACGGGACGCTGGACGATGACCGGTGACGAGGAGTAATGCAGGGGGCCCGAAGCCGGCGCTTCGACGGCGCCGTTGATCAGCACGTATCCCAGGAGTTCGATGTGAGCGACCCCAATCAGACGCCGCCCGACAATCCCCGCCAGCTATACGAGGGCTTCGGCTATCGGGCCCGCAAACAGCTGGGTCAGCACTTTCTTATCGACGCCGGGATCTTACACGAAATTGCAACACTGGCCGATATCCGCCAGGGCGATCGAGTCCTGGAGATCGGTGCCGGCTGCGGAACGCTGACGCTGGTCTTGCTGCAGCGCGGCGCGGAGGTCGACGCCGTCGAACTCGACGATAATGCCGTGGAGTACCTCGAAGAGCGACTGGTGCCCCATTTTCCGTTGGAGCTGTACGGCGAGAGCGCGCTGGATGTCGACTACGGCGAGATCTTCGATTCGACGCCGGTGTCCTGGAAGGTGGTCGCCAATCTTCCCTATCAGGTGGCCGCCAAGATTTTATTTCGGCTCTTCGAGTACACCGAGCGCATCGAAGAGATGACGCTGATGTTTCAGAAAGAAGTCGCGCAGTGCATTGTCGCCGAACCGGGAGATTCGGACTACGGGCGGCTGTCGCTGATGTCGAAATTGTACAGTGATGTTCACCTACCGATGATTCTACCGCAGGACTCCTTTGTGCCGCCGCCAAAGGTCGAAAGCGCCATTGTGCAGTTTCGCCCCGTACCGGGGAGTCGCATCGACGACGATGCTCTGCGCGATGCCTTTGCGCGGATTGTGAAAGCCGCGTTTCAGGCTCGACGCAAGACGCTGGCCAATGGACTCAAAGCGCTGGGCTGTGACAAGTCACTCGTCGAAGAGACGCTGGAGGCGCTGGAGCTCAAACAGAAGATCCGACCGCAGCGCGTCGGGTTTGAGGACTTTGTGGCCCTGGCCCAGGTCCTCTTGGACCGCGGAGAACTCGATTGAACCGCAAAGAAAGGTCAAAAGCGTTGTGAACCGCAAAGGGTCAAAAGAGGCAAAGGAAGGTCAAAGGCAGGTCGGGGCGGTATGAGTTGGTTGAGGGGCAGGGATGTCCCGGAGAGTGAACGTCATACTGCCGTGGTGCAAAAAAAGAGCGCAGGATGCCTTGGCTTCCGAGCACCTCGCCGGAGGCGACACGACAAGGCACGGGTGTAAGCCCGTGTGGAATGACGTCGCAACCCGACCCTCGTCGAGCCAACCGCCGTGGATTGAACCGCAAAGGGGCGAAAGAAAGGTCAAAAGCGTTGTGAACCGCAAAGGGTCAAAAGAGGCAAAGGAAGG
>CAYUPT010000685.1:0-2462 GCA_964446725.1 uncultured Bradymonadales bacterium
CGAGCATAAAGGAGGTGGGCGCCGGCGCTGTTCAGCCGACGGTCGGAGGGGCGTCCCCAGCAAGCGAATAACGACAGCTCCGCGCTCCAGAAACCTACACTGACTCAATCCGTAATTTCGCGCTCTACAGCGGAAATAACTTCCTCGATACTGAGATCGTCGGTGACGATCTCGACGGCGTCATCGGCCTTTTTTAACGGCGCGATTTCCCGCTCTCTGTCCCGTCTGTCGCGGGCCTCGATCTCGTCGTAGACCTCCTGGTAGTCGGCGTCCTGGCCCTGATCGCGCATCTGGTCGACGCGGCGCTGGGCCCGGACTTCGCGGGAGGCGGTAATGAAGATTTTGACGTCGGCGTCGGGGAAGACGACGGTGCCAATATCGCGCCCTTCGAGCACACTGGAGCGCTCGCGACCGACCTGGCGCTGTTGTTCGACCAGCACTTCTCGAACACTGCGGTGCGCCGAGATAATGCTGGCGTCGCGGCTGACCTGTGCGGTGCGAATTTCGTCGCGCAGCGACTTGTCATTGCAGTAGATGACGTTGTCGCCGTCGACGAATTGAAACTCGAAATCCAGACTACTGGCAACCTCGGCGACCTCGTCGGGGTCCTCGAGTTCGACGCCGCGGCGCCCGGCCTCGTAGGCGACGGCGCGATACATCGCCCCGGTGTCGACGAGTTGAATCTCGTGGCGGCGGGCCAGTTCTTCGGCCACTGTCGATTTTCCCGCGCCGGCCGGTCCATCTATGGCGATAATCATCGATTCTCCTTGCCGGACAGACTGTCGAGAACCTCTCGAAGTGCCCGGATACAGCGTTTCATTTTGGCCTCTTCGGCCAGCGATATGCGAAGCCATCGGGGTAGACCATAGCCTCCCATGGGCCGCACGATGACCCCTTTTCGGAGCATGGCATCGTAGACTTTTCGACCCTCGATAGGCATCTTGACGAGCAAAAAGTTGGTCTGGCTCGGGATCCAGTCGACGCCGTACTCCGACAGCGACTCCAGGCCCTGTTCCAGGACCCGGCGCCCCTCTTCGTTGACGGCCACCGAGCGCTCCACGAATTCTGTATCGGATAGTGCCGCCGGAAGCGCCACCTGGGCCAGCGAATTGCAGTTAAAGGGCTCGCGCACCCGATTCATGCGGTCGATCATCTCCGGTGTCGCAATTCCGTATCCCGCCCGGACTCCGGCCATCCCGTAGCACTTGCTGAGGGTTCGAGTGACCACCAGGCGCTCGTGGACATCCCGCATCTGCAGCGCCGACTGGTAGTCATCGGCCTGCACGTACTGGGTATAGGCCTCGTCGACCAATACCACCACGTGATCGGGAATCTCGTCGAGAAATTGGCGCAACTCCTCTCGGTTGACGTAGGAGCCGGTCGGATTATTCGGATTGGCGATAAAGGCGATCTTCGTCGCCTCGTCGATGGCCTCTGCCATCGCCTCCAGGTCGTACTTCAGGTCGCCGATCATCGGCACCCAGCGGATGTCGAGATTGTGCGACTGGCAGCGAATGCCGTAGGCCGCAAAACTGTGTTCGGAAATCACCGCCCGGTCCTCGCCGTACTCACAAAAGGTACGCACGGCCATCGTCAAGATCTCATCGGAGCCATTTCCGGTGATGACCTGCTCGGCAGGGAGATCGTGGAAGTCGGCGGCGGCGTGAACCATTTTGTGGGCCGCCCCGTCGGGATAGATATGAGCGTCGGCGAGCTGCCCTTCGATGGCTTCGACGGCCTTCGGACTCGGCCCGAGTGGATTTTCATTGCTCGCCAGCTTGATCGGATTTTCGACGCCCAACTCTCGTTTGAGCTCCTCAATGGGCTTGCCCGGAACGTAGGGCTTGAGCGTATCAATGTGGTCACCGACCAGTGGCGTCGTCATAGCAGTACCCGAAGCGGCAAAAGAGAGGAGGAATTCACAAGGGGAGGTCATCCGACGGACGCAGTTTAGCCGGCACCGTCGGTGTCGGCACAGTCGTCGCCGCGTTCGACGTTATACGGGTCGACATTCGCCCATTCAAGCCCGGTATCCCCGCCGTCGAAAAAGGCCTCGATATCATCGACGACAACATCCGGGATACGACCGTCTCGAAGAAGCGGCGCCATCGCCCACTGCGTCTGGGGCTCGCCTCGAAACCACGAAATTTGTTGTTTGGCGTAGCGCCGCGTCTGGCGTTGAACTTCCGAAATCGCGTCATCGAGGCTGCAATCCCCGGCGACGTACTCCCCGATCTGGCGGTACCCGATGCTCTGCATCGGCTTGAGTTCGGCGTCGTAGCCGGCGTCGAGCAGCGCTCGGTATTCCTCTTCCAGACCGTCGTCGATCATTTCTTCGACGCGCCGATTGATCCGATCGTACAACTCCGGCCGCGGCCGGATCAGTACCAACTTCAGCGCATGGTAATTCGGCGTCGAAAACCGGTGCTCGCGCTGATGCTGACTCAACGGCTTGCCGGTCT
>CAYUPT010000686.1:0-2458 GCA_964446725.1 uncultured Bradymonadales bacterium
GGCAGGGGGCGCGCCAGTACAACGATCGAGGTTACGTCAATATCCGCGCCAACAATGTCGACGTCGGCGACATCGTCGAATTTCGCTACATCACCCACCAGGTGGCCAATGAGAACTTCCGCGGCGATTACTTCGGCGACATCCGCTACGTCCAGTCGACACGGCCCGTCGGCCTGTCGCGCTACGCCGTGCACTACCCGGAGGACTGGGAGCTGTATTTTCGAGCGCCACACCACGAATACGAGCGCTGGAGTGACGCTCTGCCGGGCGGCGAGCCGGTGGAGGGCCAGCGCGTGGAGGCCTTCGAGCTTCGCGACGTCCCCCGGGTTCGTACCGAGGACAATCAGCCGGGCAATACCGAGGTCTACGACTACATCATGGTCTCCAATATGGAGAGCTGGGACGACGTCGGCGACTGGTGGTGGGAGCTTATCGAAGAGCAACTGGTGGTCGACGACGCCATCGCCGCCACCGTCGAAGAGCTGGTCGACGGGCTCGACGACGACGCCGAGAGGCTGGAGGCCATTCACGAATACGTGGTGCAAAATACTCGCTATCTGCACCTGGGTCTCGGGATTCACGGCTGGAAGCCCTATCGAACGTCGACGGTGTTTCGGAATCGCTACGGCGACTGCAAAGACAAGGCCGCGTTGCTGAAGGTGATGCTCGAGGAGGCCGGCATCGACGCCGAGATGGTGCTGGTGCGGACTCGACGGCTGGGGTCCGTCGACGAGCATCCGCCGGGGATGAATCTCTTTAATCACGCCGTCACCTACGTCCCGTCGATGGACCTATTTGTCGATCCCACAGCCCAGTTCAACGGTCCCTGGGAGCTGACGCAGATGGACCAGGGCGCCCAGGCGTTGATCGTGCCCGATGGCGGTGGCGGCGAGTTTCGGACCATGCCCATCGACGACGCCGACGACAATCTGATCCGCCACAGCTTCGATGTCGATCTGGGCACCGGGACGCCGATTCTCTCCGGGCACATGGAGGCTCATGGCGCCGACGCCGTTCGCGACCGACGCCGACTGGAAGACGAGGAACGCCGCGATGAACACTTCGAGGACCGCCTTCGCTCCACGTTTTCCGGCCTGACACTTCTGGAAGCCCAGTACGACAACCTCGATTCGCTGACCGAGCCGTCGAAAATCGAATTTCGGGCCGAAGTTCCGGATGCGCTGCGGAGCTCCGGGGATGGGCAGGTGATCTATCCGACGGTGGCCGCTCGCGATTTACTCGATAATTTCGCCCGGCAGTCGGAGAGGCGCCAGGACCTGACATTTCGGGTCCCCTTTCGACGCACACTGGAGGTCCGCCATCAGCTCCCCGACGGCATGACCGTCGAACGCGTCCCTTCGGAGACGGTGGTGGAGTCGGATTTTGGAGACATGGTCCTGTCCTACGACTACGACGGTGAGAGGTTGGTCGTCGACGTCGATTATCGATTCGGCGTCCAGCGCGTCGATGTCGACGATTACGGCGAGTTTCGGAGCTTTGTCGCCGAACTCGACGAGGCACTCAACGAGACGATTCGACTCGTCGAGGCCGACGATGCGACCTGATGACAGCAACCGCAGCACCTGGTGCGCCAACTCGATAGCCCCCTGTACTTCCGGTGGAGAACCAGTGATCACGATGCAAGACCACAACCCTCGCAATGGAGAACGAGTCCGCCGCCGGCGTCTTCGGACGCCCACCGGGCGGGCTGTAACGCCGGTGATCTGGATGCTGTTGGTGAGCGCAGCCTTTGTCCTCTCCGGCTGCGCATCCACTCCACTGGTCGACGATCCCTTTGAGTTTGACGCCGAACAGGGGGCAACTGCCGAATTTTCGGCCTGGTTCGACGGCGGCGATGTCGACGTCGACGATGCACCGACGGCCGAACACCTGTGGGTCGGCGGCGAGGCGGCGTATTGGAGCGGGGACTTCAACGGGGCCTACGACTACTACACGGCGATGCTGCGCGATCATTCGGGCCATGGGCTCAATCGCTACGCGGCGCAGCGCCGGGTGGAGATGGGCGACGATGTCGTGAATTTTTACGGGCGAATTCGGGAGGACCTGGGCGACGTTCGCTTCGATGACGAGAGTGCATTGACCCGCGTCGAATTGGCGCGACTGGCTCATGCGACGGAGCTCGATGAGTGGAGTGGCTCCGATCTTGCCGAGCCCTTTGCGACGTCGTCGACGGCCTTAGTGTCGGCCTGGCGCGCCACGCCGGTGCTGTCACCGTGGGGAACGCTGGATTTCGACGAGCCGATGGCCCCTGAAGAATCGGAGAAACTCTCCGAGAGCTATCGCAGTCCGGCCGTCGCCGGCGCCGATCCGTCGAACTGGGAGGATACGCGCACGGTGGCATCGAATCGACTTCGACAGGGCCATCGACTCGGTGGAAGCGGGATCTACTATCTGGAGGCTCAGTTGAGCGTGGAAGCCGATCCGGACCCGGAAGTCG
>CAYUPT010000687.1:0-2453 GCA_964446725.1 uncultured Bradymonadales bacterium
GCGTGCACTGATTATTGATACAGTGCTCATCACCGCCGCAATAGGAGTCGTAGGTGCAGTCGAACATCCATGCATCTTCACATCCCCCCAGGGTGGCGATGGCGAGCGCGAGAGCGGCCGCCGCTGCGAGAATAATCGGGGTTGTCTGGTTCATGGATTGCTTCGAGCAGTATTGAAGTCGCCGAAATCGGGGCATTCGTATTCCGGTTGTGGTGTACGCGTTCTCCGCTCAGTTGCAAGCGCGCGAAGCGCTGGCACAGCCACACCATTAGGTATGCAGAAGCCGGGCCAGGAATGCAAATTTGTGGTCTCTAATCGCCGCCGGTGATCGCCGCAAGTTCTCGGACACGCTGGTGACGGGGGCGTCCCCGTGTCGTGCGAAATTAGCACCCATCTACCGCAACATCTCAATTGGCCGGATTGTCAACGCCGATTCAGATGTTTATGGTCCGCGTGGTTCGCCGAACTCTTGGAGGAACGACTATGAGACAACACAATTCGATGCCCTGGACCTGGGTTGCAATGCTCATTGCTGCATTGGCCCTGAGCGCTCCACTCGGCTGCGCAAGCGGCCCGGACCTCGAGGAGATGGAGTACTCCGACCAGGCCGAGTATCTGTACCGCCAGGGTGAAGATGCCCTGGAGCGGGGTCGGTATATCGAGGCCACCGATCAATTCAATACGGTGCGCAACGAGTACCCCTACAGCCGATGGGCGTCGATGGCCAATCTCGGCATTGCCGACGCCTACTTCGAACAGGAGCAATTCGCCAGTGCCGTCCAGCAGTACCGGGGATTCGTCCAACTGTATCCGAATCACGACGACGTGGAGTACGCCCGCTGGCGCGTCGCGCTCGCGTTTTACGAACAGATGCCCTCGGATTTCTTTATCTTCCCGCCGCCTCACGAGCGGGACCTGTCGACGACGCGCGATGCGGTGCGCGAACTCCAGATCTTTTTGCGCGAATTCGACGATTCGCAGTACGCCGAACGGGCTCAGCTGAAGTGGCGCGAGGCGATGCGTCGGCTGGCCAACCACGAGTACTACGTCGCCGATCACTACATGGGCGAGGACAACCCGGTGGCCGCCATCCAGCGCCTGCAGTATTTGCTCGATAACTTCACCGGGCTCGGACTCGATGCCGAGGCCCTCTTTATGCTCGGCGAGGCCTACCTCAAACTCGGCGACTGGGAGACCGCACAGGCGGTCTGGAGCGATCTGATCGAGTACCACCCCGATCACCCGCGAGCCGCCGACGCCGAAGCCCAACTGATGCAGCAATAAGATCACCGCCGTCACAATTGATGGCCACGGTTTGACACGGCGCGGTCCGAGCGCTATACGAAGCCCCCTTTGCGGACCCGCCGGTCGTGGTGAGGATATCGACGAATGATGTGGCGATATCGTCAACTGCGCCCCGGGCCGAAAGTATGGATCGAGTTAGCAGAACCACACGAGATGCCGGTGCTACACCGGGTCAACGCATGGATTTGAGATGAAAACGTTCAGCGCCAAAGAAGCAGATATCGAGCGAGACTGGCACGTCGTCGATCTGGAAGGCAAGACGGTCGGACGTGCGGCCTCCGAAATCGCCAAGATCCTCCGGGGCAAAAATAAGCCCATTTATACGCCCCACGTCGACTGCGGCGACTTTGTCGTCTGCATCAACGCCGACAAGGTCGAGTTCTCGGGCAATAAGATGCGCGACAAGATCTACGACCGCCACAGTGGCTATCCCGGCGGACTCAAGTCGATCAGCGCCGAAAAATTGCTGGAGCGCAAACCGGAGCTGGTCATCAAATACGCCGTCCAGGGAATGTTGCCCAATAATTCACTGGGCAAGAAAATTCTCAAAAAGCTCAAGCCCTATCCCGGCGAAGAGCATCCCCACCAGGCTCAACAACCCCAGCCGCTCGAGCTGTGAGCGCTGGCCAAACCGACACCGACACGAACGACGAAGGGAGATAGTTTTCCATGGCACAACCGGAACAGTTTCACGCAATCGGACGCCGAAAAGAAGCCAGCGCGCGCGTATTTCTGCGCCCCGGCAACGGCACGGTCACCGTCAACGGCAAAGAAGCCGATGACTACTTTGCGCGGGCCACGCTCAATATGGTTCTTCGCAAGCCGCTTCAGAAAACGGAGAAGGCCGGTCAGTACGACGTCTTCTGCACCACCCAGGGCGGCGGCAAAAGCGGTCAGGCCGATGCCGTTCAACTCGGCATTGCCCGGGCGCTGGAGATGGCGGAGCCCGAGCTTCGCGACACCCTCAAAGAAGCCGGTTATCTGACGCGTGACGCCCGCGTCAAAGAACGTAAAAAGTACGGTCGCCGAGGCGCCCGTGCCAGCTTCCAGTTCTCGAAGCGCTAAGCGTTATACCAGCACCACCGAAACCATCCTCCCTGCTTTTGGGAGGCCACGGAGAGCTCGCCGATGGTCGGCGCGCTGGGTGT
>CAYUPT010000688.1:0-2442 GCA_964446725.1 uncultured Bradymonadales bacterium
TCGGCGAGATGATTTGTTTGGCTTCAAAGCGCTGGGTTCCCGCGCAGCGGGACGCATAGCCCTATCCGGAGGATAAGGCGAAGCTTGAGCGCAACGAAGCCGGACAAATCAGCCGGCGAATGCCGACAGGAGACTTTTGGACCGCTTCTAAGTCCTCGCCAACGGTAGACGATGTCCAATGACGACGAGATAAAGAGACTTCAAGAGGAAAATCAGCGGCTCGGCGAGCAGGTCAAACAACTGGTTCGCATGGAGCGGCGTCTCCACGACACCCAGCGCGACCTCGAACAGCAGGTCCAGCAGGTCAGCGCCCTCAGTGATTTTTCACTCAAGGCCGTCACCTCCTCGGACATCGTCGAGGTCGTCTGCGAAGCCCTGGACTTTCTGGTGCAACTGTATCCGTTTCACCGGGCATTGGCCGTCGTTTCGGAGCAAGCCGATCAATCGGTGGTGCGCATCGACCATCGACCGCGGGCGGATTTTCACCAGTCGCAGTCTATGGAGTGGGAGTCCGGACTTCAGCTCGTCGAGAAGCTGGAGCCGGAACCCCTCTTTTTTGAGCGAGCCGAACTCCAGCAACTCGAACAAAGCTCGACGGTCCGAGGCGTGATGGACCAGATGGCCCCCGGCGATGGCGGCTACCGGGACTGGCACTCGGCGCTGATCCTTCCGCTGGTGACATCGTCGTCCAATCTCTTCGGCTGCCTGTGGGCGATCAATTGCACGGATACACTCACCGACCACGAGTTGGGCTTCGGGGCCAGTGAGCGGCCGATGATCGAGGTGTTTCGCCGCCATCTGGTGGCGGCCATCGAAAATATGAGCCTCAATTATCGACTCGAGCAGCGGGTCCGTCAGCGCACCCGGGAACTGGCTTCGGCCAATCAGAACCTGGAGCAGGTCAACGAACAACTCCAACACGAGATGTCGGAGCGCATCGAAGCGGAGCGGACACTGGCGCGGGTCCAAAAACTGGAGTCCCTGGGCCAGTTGACCGCCAGCCTCGGCCACGAAATTAACAATCCGTTGACCTATGTGCTGGCCAATCTCAAATTCATCGATCGCCGGTTTGACGACGACGATTTCAGCGGCGGCTCCGGGGTGTCCGCCGAGGTTCGCGGCGCGTTGGGCGATGCCATCGAGGGCGGCGAGCGCATCGCCCAACTGGTCCGCGATATCAAGGGTTTTGCCGGCGATTACGATGTCTCCTTAAAGGCCATCGATCTCAGAGAGGTCATCGAAGGGGCCGTCAAACTCGCCGGCAAGCGAATCCGCCACGTCGCCAAACTCGACTGTGTGGTGCCCGATGACGAATTGATGGTCGAGGCCGACGCCGGACTGGTCGAACAGGTCCTTATCAATGTCCTGCTCAATGCCGCGGAAGCGATTCCCGAAGATGACGGCGATGACCATTGCGTCACCATCGAAGCCGGTGCCGGCGATGACGGCGTCGAACTCGTCGTCCGCGACACCGGCGTCGGGATCGGCGACGACGAGTTGGAACGGATCTTCGACCCCTTCTTTTCGACCAAAATCTCCGAGGGCGGAACCGGGCTCGGCCTGTACGTCTGTCATATGCTGATGGAGTCGATGCATGGCTCCATCGATGTTGACAGCACACCGGGCGAGGGCACCGATGTTCGCATCGGATTGCGTCGGGCGACCGACGGCGATGTCGACAGCGATTCCGATCGATTGCGGTCGGATGTCGACCTCGATGAGCGCCTTCGCATCCTGATTATCGACGACGAGCGCTCCATTCTGCGCTCTCTGAAGCGAATGCTCGAGGGCCATGACATCGAGGCGTTTTCCGATAGCCGACAGGCCCTCGAGGCCTATCGCGAACAGCCCTTTGACGTCGTGCTCTGCGATCTGATGATGCCCGGATTGTCGGGGCGCGATGTCTATGAGCGGCTGGCCGCAATGGGCCGTTCTCACGCTGCGCGGGTTCTCTTTATCACCGGTGGCGCCTTCACCGATGCCGAGCGCCATTTTCTGGATTCGGTGCCCAATCAGTGCCTGGAGAAACCGGTCAGTAAAATCGAATTGGAGGCCCTGTTGGCCTCCGATGACCACCAGTTGTCCGAGAAGTGATAGGCCCTGCGATTCAAAACGACCTCGATTGTGCTATCCTGCGGTCGATATCGTTGCGAAGCGGGATCTGAACACAGTAGCGGGAGTCGTCGATGGTCGAAAAGTTGTGTGATTATCCCTGGGGGAGCACGGTTGTGGTGGGCCTGATGGCGGTCGTCGTCACATTGTTGGGGTGTACGGTTTCAGCACAGTCGGAGTGCGGCAGCGACCAGGACTGTGCCAGCGACGAGTACTGCCTGGAGGGCGGCGGTATGATGGTGCGCGACGGCATCTGTGTCGCCCGCGACGCCGGGCAGGCCGCCGATGTCGAGACCTGTCCCGACGGCGAGACCGACTGCGGCGGAGTCT
>CAYUPT010000689.1:0-2442 GCA_964446725.1 uncultured Bradymonadales bacterium
ATTGGGTTCGAAGCGAACTCCACTTCCCCTCATCCTCGTCCATCGCGTATTGCCAGGCCTCCAATCTGTCGAAGACTTTCTTCTTTTTGAAATACTCCTGCGCGAAATTTATCGGAAACAATTCAATATGCCCGTCATCTACGAATGCGTTGAGCAGTTCCCTCAATGCACGGGTTGCCGTTTCCTCGGACAGCGCCGGAAATTCAAATTGGCGTTTCTTGAACGTCGATTTCTTCGAATTCTCTGTCCATTTGGAGTTCGCCGGAACCACAACAGACTTTCTTCGAGTATCTGCGCGCCCCGGCACAAACGCCGACAACGCCAGATGCGATAGGTAGGCTTTATTGTGATAGTAAAATTTGTTGCTGCTACTCGTCGAAAACTTGACACCAAAGAAGCAATCACTTCCGTCCAGCAACACCGGCGTTCGCCCCGTAAGCCTGTATTTCCCCTCAATTGGTGGAACCGAAACCTGTTGAGTTTGCTCATGTTCGGAGGCATTTCCCGGCCCGAACTCAAACCGCGTGTATTTGTCTTGGAGACCTAGAATGAGGTGTTTGTCAAAACACTCGACGGCGTTGAAACCAATTGTTGTCAGTTTCCCGATCAGATCCTCAAAACTGACTTCGCTAAACACGCCAGCCGGCAACTCCCCCGGCCGAAAGTCTTCGTCGATAACCTCTCGAATCGCCTTCTCGGCATCGCCTTCCGACGTCAAGGCGTAGTTATCGTTCCTCAACATCTTCTCAAATGCGCTGGTGCCGATGATGTGGGTGTCCAGATTACCGAACTCGAAGGACTCCCGTTCCTCCGTCAGTGTATCGTCTTCGTCGTCGTAAATGCCGAACACGTTTTTCGCTTTCGCCTGAAGCGGTGACTTCAGAAAGCTCGATAGCTTCCCGATCGAAATCTCCTCCACTCCATCATCGTCCTCGTCATCAGCTTCCCCGTCGCCGGGCTCGATCATTCTGAGCGACGGCGCCAGAGAGCCCTTCTCATTCTCATTGGAATCATCTGAAAACCACTCCGCCCTCAGCCACTTCTGAAACTTCAGCAACGCCTCCGCACTCCAAATCGTTCGCCCCTCCTTAGCGACCTGGATTCCGGCGTCGCGCAAAGCCCGCATCCGGGCCTCCTCGAAGGCCTCGGGATGGCACAATTTCGGCTTTGCATCCTCCGAGATGGACTCCGACAGCACCGGGAAGCCGTAGAAATCTCGGTCGTAGCGCCGGAGCGGATGGACCTCGGTCATCGCATCGACCCGCGTTTCGTCGTCGTCCAACTCGAAGTCGATGGGCGCCATTCGCGCCAGGTCGCTGACAACCGACGACGGCGGAACATCCTCGCCGGTCGTCGGCTCCCGGCCAACCCAGGAGACGGTCAGCGATTCACCGGCCGACTGCAGCATCTCCAAAAAGTGGTATTTATCGCGCTGCGACGGCCAGACATCGCCCTGTTCGGCCTCGCCGATGCGAATATCGAGCTCCGAGCGCGGGTCCCGCGCCGGAAAATCGCCGACACCGGCGCCGACCACGAAGATGTGGCGAAATGGAATTGAGCGAAGCCGCTTTGGCGTCGAGACCACGACGCCGTCGCTGAATTTCTGATTGCCGCTGTCCTGGAGCTTCGACAGTCGGTCCGTGGCATACATGTGCGCCGTGCGATACGAGACCTGGCCGATATCCGGCAACTCCGCCAGCTCCCCCAGCGCTTTTTTGATCCGGCTTATATCCGCCATATCATCGCCCATATCGCGCCCGGCGACGCGAGCGCCGACGATGTATGTATCGACCATCTCCCCCAGGATTTCGGCCCACTGTTCCAGCGTATAGCCGTCGCCCTCGTCGCGCTCCGGGTTCTGATTGCGCAGCCAGCGGGCGTCATCGAGAAGCGACGTCACTGCCGTATTGAGCGCCGATGCCGATGGCATCTCCGACATCGACAGCGACTCCGGAAGATAGCGCCGTCCGCCGATCTCCACGGGCTCGCCCGGCCCGTCGTCATCGACGTCCAGAAACGCGCCGAGCGCCAGTCTATTCATCCCCTGGTCCCAGTTAAACAGGTCCCAGTTGGAATCCGTCTTCTCCAGATAATGACCGTTTTCGCTCTGATGCTCCGCGTCGGCGCCGTACAGAATATTGAGCTCGTCGACCCAGTTCATCCAATCCGCATCGTCCACATTGCGGTAGCGACTCACAAAATTCGGGTGGACCAGAAGTGCCAACAAGTCGCGGCGCCGAAAGTCGCCCAGCGGAAGCTCCAGCAACAGCTCCACGGCGTCCAGGACGGCACTTCGATTCCCCAGCGACATGCTGTTGACCGTCAGCGGAAGGTCTTCGAATTCATCGAAGACCGACTCCACGTGCGCCAGATAGGCGTCGGCGCGATTTTCGGGCAACACCACGGCAATATCCGAAAAGCGCAGACTGCCGTCTTCGTCGT